>JAKONH010000044.1 GCA_022702045.1 Spirosomataceae bacterium | reverse complement strand
TGTCATTGGGCGTTTTCTTCCCACTGCGTAACAACTGGAACATTGGTGTACAGGCACAGGGCTTCTTCACGCAGCTGAACTACTACATCATCAACGGTGTAGACGATCAACTGTATGAATTCAAGCGTAAACACGGTGGTTTCAGCGCTGGTTTGGCTGTTCGGAAAGGTTTCGTTCAGAAGAAGCTGATCCCGAAAACACCAACGGTTTGCCCAACTTGCGATTCGATTCCTGCGCTGAACGTTCAGTTCAACAACGCGTCGCTGAAAGGCGCATCATTGGCATACCTCGATAGTGCATCGGCACAACGTACGGGTCAAACGATCAATACATCGGCAACGGCACCAACGATCAGCTGGCGTAGCACGACGCCGAACCCAAAGAACGAAACGTTTACAGCTCGTCTGTACTATCGTCCGGATTCGGTAACGACCAGCGCTGGCGATCAGGTTATTGCGCAGGTTGAGAACAGCACCGACACTACGCTAACGTTCCCACAGACTTACTTCGCGAACGGTCAGATGAACCCCGGTTTCTACTACGTAACGGTTCACAACCGCCAGACAGCAAAATGCGGAACCTGTATGAGTGAAGTAGCAACGACGAGCTTCTCGGTACTCCGTCCAAAAGCTGGTAACACGGATTGCGAATACCGGCACCGCTTGGAACGTCTGGAAGTTTACTACCGGACCCCATACACCCGCGAAGTTGCTAACGTCTGTTACTGTAATGGCACGATCACGTCGGTTGGCGATACGGTTACCCGCCTGCGTTACCGCGGTCTGAACCGTAGCCTGGCAACGAGCGCTATCGAGTTCGACACCAACACGGTTATTCTGAACCTGAAAGATCTGCCAGGCAACCTGGCTCAGCAGCTACAGGCTGAGAAGTCGAAAATCGAAAGCGGCAACGCGATCCGTTATAAAGGTCGCCGGGTACGTCCGCAAGTACAGTACTTCCGCGCTGTGTTCTCGGTTACCAAACTGCCTTGCAACGGTCAGCCAGAGCAAGCTGTGGGTAGCTTCAACACGACGATCAGCGACAACAGCTATAGCATCACTGATCTGAAACCACTGACAGACGCTCAGAAAGCGAAACTGCTGGCTCCGCCTGCACCACGCAAGAAAGCGGTTCGTCGTCGGGCTGGTAACAGCGGCCGCCGGTCGGACGTAATGTTCGGTGTAGAATAAGCGACTGCATAAAACAAAGAAAGCCGGGGCCAACGCTCCGGCTTTCTTTGTTTTATAATGGACAGATTTACGTCAGCCGATGGATTTCGTAGATACCGGGTCTGCTACCGATTTGTCTTAAGTGTGACGTGAATTATGGCTTTCACCCAGTTAAAGGGATTAACTATTTTGTTATCCCGGCGGCCCGATCCTGGCGTGATAGAAAATAGAGTTCCGAATGCCCATCAGTACATGTTGGGCCAAGGAGGCAAAGGTTTCTATAGAATACGGTCAGGCGACAAACCATATCGATATGCCTACGTAAAAACTATAAGTTGGGACGTATATAGGCAACGGGCTTCGCTATACATGGCTGCAGCTGTGATACGTCGTAGCAGCGATAAAGTCAACAGTGACTAGTCCCGCACAACCGTAAACGAAAGAATACCCTCGTACGATTTGATCCGCTCAGTTGCCTTTCCTTTGGTCTTAGCAAATAAACACAACGTCGATTTGCCCCGTCGGCTGATTGGAATCGATAATTGATAAACAGAACCGGATTGCCGGACACTGATGGCAGACGACGTCAATACAGTGCCGTTGTAGGGGCCAGTGGCGCAGCTAAACTCGACAGGCTGATCGCTGATGAGCGATAGCGTTAGTGTCTCACCTGATCGAAGCAATCCTTCTTTGGGGAAATCGCTGTCGAGACCAAGCCGGAAATAGGCGTCGTACACTTTTGGGAAACGGTCGAATTGTGCTTTACTGGTGGATTTATCGAGCAATTGCCAGCGCGAGTCAACCGGGAAATGGTTGGCTGCGAAGGCCACCGGTTCGGTTAAAAAATAAAAATCGTTAGGCGTACCGGGTATTTTAGCTGTCGATTGAGCCCAGGCGAGATCAACCAAAAACCAGTCGCCATCCAGTTTGACGGCATTCCACTCGTGATCGACACGTGTGATCGGCAACCCCGACTCAAAATCGTTGGTACGTGCATAACCCTTGATGTTGGCTGTTTCGATGCCCGCCCGGTTTAGCAATTCCTTGTAGAGCAGTGCAAATCCGGTACACACCGCCTTTCGGTTACTAAGAACCCGGGTGGCGTAAACCGTCTCCGACGAATACATGCGCCCCTGAAAAGCAGCCATATCGTACTGTACGTGCGAAGTGATCCAACTATAGACCGAACGGGCTTTCGCCAGATCGCTGCGGGCTGGTGCGGTCAGGTATTGACTTAGCTTGTCTAGTGACCTCGTTTCTGACTCGGGTGTGTTACGGGCGTACTTGTCGATCGTACTATAATCGATGGAAACGTATTTAGATGGACGGGGAATATCGGCCAGCGCAGACGGAAGCAGGCCGACAAAAAGAAGCAGAAGAACCAGTAATGAACTGATTGTATAGATTCGCGTAGCACTTAGCTGTCTCACAACGTCATAACAAATATGCAGTTGATTTTATTGCTTTTTGGGAGTTTACTTATGAATATGACAGACGCGTCGAAACAACCGGCAGATAAGCCTAAAACTAAGGTGCATACGCCAGCCGCGGCTATGCATACGTATACGATTCGCCTGCGGCCGGGACAGGACCTGAAGGCTGAACTGGATGCATTTGTAGCAGCTCACCAGATTAAGGCTGGCGCGCTATTGACCTGCGTAGGAAGCCTGACCGACCTAAGCCTGCGACTGGCGAATCAGGAAGCGCCGACGACATGGCAGGGGCACTTCGAGATTGTTTCACTGGTGGGCATGCTGTCGGAGAATGGAAGTCACCTGCATCTGTCAGCTTCCGACTCGACGGGGCGCACATTGGGCGGACACCTGATGGCTGGTTGTCGCATCTACACTACTGCCGAGCTGCTGATCGGCGTGATGCCCGACCTCGTATATAGCAGAGAACCCGACCCCACGTATGGGTATCGGGAACTGGTTGTTCGTAAGAAAATAGTACGTAAAAAACGTCGCTAGTTGCGCTTGCTCATTTCGTCACGGATCTTGGCTGCGCGCTCATACTCTTCGTTGCCAAGGGCAGCGTCGAGCATGGTCTGAAGCTCCTCCGACGATGCATTTTTCAATTGATCACTAAACGAACGATTCGACGGCCGGTTCGTTGAGCGGACCAATTCCTCCTGACTCTCTTCTTCGCTGGGGGTGTTAGTGATCCCGGCTTCCGACAGTACGGATTCATTCGTATAAATAGGAACACCAAATCGAATGCCGATCGCGACAGCGTCGGATGGGCGGGCGTCGATTGACGTTTCGCGAACACCATCGAAGCAGACGATTCGGGCGTAAAAGATGCCTTCCCGCAGGTCGGAGATGACAATTTCACGCACCGTAAATTTGAACTGCTCGGCCATCTGCTTGAACAGATCATGCGTCATCGGGCGATTGGGCACAATCTTTTCAATTTCTATAGCAATGGCCTGTGCTTCAAACATGCCGATCAAAATTGGTAATCGACGGTTCCCATACTCTTCACCGAGCAACAACGCAAACGAACCCGTCTGGGTCTGGCTTGGTGAGAGGGCTAATATTTCCAGTTTAATCTTATCCACAGCGCAAATTTAGCAGTTTTGATCGTTTGGCAAGAGTCGATAATCACGGGTAATTGGCTTTTTCTCCGCGATTATCGACGCTTACAGATCAGACTATAATGCCTTTACTGCCGCAGTCAGGCGGGGAAGCACCTCAAACACATCACCAACTATGCCATAGTCGGCCGATTTGAAAAACGGCGCATCGGCATCCTTGTTGATAACGACAATCACCTTCGATGAGTTTACGCCAGCCAGGTGTTGAATAGCCCCTGAAATACCACAGGCGATGTACAGGTTCGGACTGATTTTAATGCCCGTTTGGCCGACGTGTTCGTGGTGAGGGCGCCAGTCGAGATCGGATACTGGTTTCGAGCAGGCCGTTGCCGCGTGTAGCGCCTGGGCAAGGTCTTCGACAAGACCCCAGTTTTCGGGTCCTTTCATACCGCGTCCTGCCGAAACCACCAGATCCGCTTCAGGCAGCAGGATATCGCCGGTTGCTTTCTCTGTGCTCTTTACGCTAATGACAAAATCGCTGTCGTTGAGTGCTGGAGAAAACGAATCGACCGGAGCGGTTGTGTCGGTTTCCTCAGGCGTTATCGTATTTTTTTTGATGGCCAGAATTTTTATGCCAGCCTTTAGCTCATTGTATGCGAATGCCTTGCCGGTGTAAATGCTGCTTTTGACCACGAAGCCGTTGCCCAGGTCCGGCAGTTCGATGACATTGGCCGCCAAACCTGCTTTTAATTTACCAGCTAACCGGGCAGTCATAGCGTCGGCTAATGACGACTTGGCCAGCACGACAACGGTACTACCTTCCTGTTGCGCGGCTGCGGCAACGACGGTAGCGTAGGCCATACCGTTCGGCTCATTGAGTCGGGTATCGCGCGCATGCAATACCTTCGTCGCACCAAACCGGCCGGCAGTAGCCAGTTCAGACTCGTCGGCCTGACCGACGGCAATAGCAGTAGCCGTGGTGCCGGTCATTTCGGCTACTTTGGCGCCGTAGAAAATGGCTTCCTGCGATGATTTCTTGAGTTTGCCTTCGTCTAATTCAACAAATATGAGGACAGACATGAGTTCAGTTTAAGTTTTTAGCGTTGTAGAATTGTAGGGTTGTAGAGTCATAAAGTTGCTACCACCGGTACGACCTGCTCCGGCCCACTGTGCGGAGCCAACTTTATTGCTAGCCAACTTTGGAACTCTACGACTTTAAATGACCTTCGCTTCAGTATGCAGGAGTTGAATAAGCTTCTCAGCTTCATTGGCGGGGATCATTTTTACGGTACCGCGTGGAGCTGGCAGTTCGTAACGACTAACAGCTGTGAGTTGCTCGTCAGCAACCGGCTCGACCACTTTCAGTGGCTTAGTCCGGGCGGTCATGATACCGCGCATATTCGGAATCTTCCATTCGGCAATCGGTTCCTGACATCCCAGCACGAGCGGGAGTTTAGCCTCGATTTCTTCCTTGCCGCCTTCAATCTCACGGGTAATCTTGGCGGTATTGCCGTCGACGTTTAGCACCATAACCGGTGAGATCGACGGTAAGCCCAATAGTTCGGCGACAATGCCGTGCACCTGACCGCCATTGTAATCGATTGACTCACGGCCCATTAAAATCAGATCGTACGACGCGTCTTTGGCAACAGCCGCGATCTGCTCGGCGACAAAGTAGGCATCGGTGGGTTCGGCGTTGACCCGGATGGCCTCGTCGGCACCAATCGCCAGACATTTGCGAATAACGGGTTCAGCATCGGCTCCGCCCACGTTTAGAACGGTTACAGTGCCACCCGCCTTTTCTTTCAGTTCAACGGCCCGTGCGAGCGCATAGTCATCGTAAGGCCCCGTGATGAACGTTACGCCTGCCTTGTTGAGCTTGGTGTTGTTATCCGTGAAGGTGATTTTGGTCGTCGTGTCGGGTACACTCGTCACGCACACTAGAATCTTCATACCTGTGAGGTTTGGTTTGATAGATCGCAGGCCGACTAAACTTTGGCGCAGATATGGCCGTAGATTGGTCGAAAAGCCCGTTATTTTAGCGGCTAAATTACAAACAGTTAGAAAAGAAAGTATGCATGCATACTATTTTTCTCGCCTATGAACAACCAGCGTATCCAACAATTAATTCGTTTTGTACAGGAAGAACCCGACGAGCCGTTCAATGTTTACGCGCTCGCGATGGAGTATGTTACTAACGACCCGGCCCAAGCTCGTACGTATTTCGACCATCTCCTGACACGTTTCCCCGACTATCTGCCGACGTATTATCATGCTGCAGCCTTGTATGCCGAGTCGAACAACCGGGAGCGGGCCACAGCCCTGTATGAGAAAGGTATAGACCTGGCCCGGACGCAACAGAACCAGAAAACGCTACTGGAACTGCAACGGGCGCAGCAGGCTTTCGAGGATGATGAAGACGAATGGTAAGCTAGCGCCCGCGTCGGCGTTTCGATACAGTTTGCGTGCCTAGCTCCTGTTGAAAGAGCAGCGGTACTGAAGCCTGATCCGGAATCGTATAGTCGATGGACAGGTAGCGGGCTGCGGTCAGTTTGGGCACGTATACCAGGCCACGGATGGTCTCGTTGGGTTGCAGCGTACGCGCCTGCAGCGCCAGTTCGCGCCAGCGGTAATCCTCGTAGTCGAGTCGCTGCATGCGGTTGGCAAAATTGCCGTAGTTGACGGCCCGTTTCACGGCAATCGCCTGATAGGCAACATCGTGTGAGATGCGGTTGTTGACAAATTCACCGTACGATTGGTTGCGGTTGCTCGATGAAATGTCAGAGGCAATTGCCGCAACCATCAGCACCGTATTCAGTACTTTGGCGCGCTTCAGCCGTTTCTCTTCCGTCTTTCTGGCCTGTACGACGCGACCCGACTCGTAGGAAGGATCGGCTGCCTGGCGAGTGAGGGGAAGGTCGTTGTTAGTGGGATCTGCCCGCGTGTCATGTGCTTCGCCAAGAGCGACTAGTTTGAAATTGGCCGGGTTGACTTCGATGATGTGATCGGTCAGATTTTTGACTTCGACGTCAAGG
>JAKONH010000015.1 GCA_022702045.1 Spirosomataceae bacterium | reverse complement strand
ACAGCACCCAACCAAGCGGCATACCGAACGAACGCCAGCGGACCCGACCGTTGCCGATTCATCATCCGGATACGATCACGGAGGCCAAAACCTGTAAATCGATTCGTAAAGGCGTACATAGCAAGCGCTATTTATCAATCATGTATAACAGAAGACCGACGGTTACCACACGTTTATTGACTGAGTCGTACTGCGTTTTCTTAATGACAGCGTATAGCTTATCGACTGACAACATCTCAACAGCATTACCATCGACGGATTGATTATTGATAAAAATCTTGGCTGTTTTACTGTCTTCGTCAAGCGTCAGCGACTTGTCCGGCTTGATTAGAATTCCACTGTTCCTTGTCGACTTGTTATCGAAATAGGCTCGGTCGAAGCGGGTTGATGTGGTACCTAGAAGCTGAAATTTAGATCGACTATCCAGAATGGCTGATTCTTTGCCTCCCCCATTGACTACATCGCTTATGACTATTTCATCGTTTTTAGCTATAAGCTGCAGATTTTCAGGAATACGAATCGGTTTGTCTGGTGAATGTGGCCTGCGGGGTTCTCTCCAGATACCGATGGGACAATACCCACCCATTGGCTTTAGAGGTTTACCGTTGTCACTGTCTGTGTCTTCTATGTTAGTTGCTAAGCTACCGTCTACAATCGCAATGTCAATTTGATCTATGAAAGAGTAGGAAGGATCATATTTAATTTGTCGCAGCTGCAGTTTGATACCATGTTTTGCCAGCTCCCGTTGTAATCCACTGATGTCTTCAAGTGATGCTTTAGGTGTGATGACCCAGTATAAAATATCGTCTTTATACGTAACTAGTCGGGAGTCGCTGCGCCGTTCAGAATAAGGGGTAGCTAAAACCGAATCTGTGAGTGGAATGGAGAGTGTGGCCAGCGGGGTGGGACGATTCAATGTACTATGGATTGTTTTTGCTTGAATCGGAACGGTATACGATGCTGGTTTCGCCGGCGGGACTATTGAAGTCTTTGTATGGTCCTTAGGTAATAGGTTTTTAAGTGACCGAACAGCGGGCTCGGCTACCTGCGTAGCGATCTGCTCGGCCTTGTGGTGAGCAAAGGCAGTGACTACTGCCAGACTCAACACCATAACGACAGGGTATTTCAGCATCTGAAACCAGCTTGACCGTTGCCGATTCATCATCCGGATACGATCGCGAAGCTGCGAAGTGCTAAAGGAGTTCACAATGGGTGTCGTTGCCGACGCCAGACTTACTTTAAGCAGGTTGTACTGATACGAACGGGCGTCGATGCCCTCCGCCAGCACCGCCTGATCGGCGCAAAATTCGAGTGTTTGATGTACTAGTTTCCGGAACAGATAAGCCGCCGGATTCATCCAGAAAATAATGCACACCCCCTCGGCCATCAGCATATCCATACTGTGTCGCTGCCGGACATGGACGCGTTCGTGCCGTAGAATCTGCTCAAGTTCGTCGCCTGTGTGCCGGGCTGGATTAAGTACTACCCATCGGAAGAACGAAAAAGGAGCGTCGATTACCGGATTAGCTACCAGCGTGAAGGTGTCGTAAGGCTGTTGTGTCGAACGATAAATAAGCTGCCGAATAGAAACGAGTTGAAGGAGAAAACGAACAAACAGTCCACCGACGCCCACCAGATAAAGGCCAATCAGCGCCAGTTGCCATGACCAGCCGAACCGGGCCAATCGACGGACAGGCGTAACAGGGTAGGAGCGACCATTCGGAAACGTAATCGTTACGGGGGGCGCTACCGAGACCCGCGGTAATACGCTCGGCGCAATCACCCGAGCGGTGTGTTGCATGACAGACCGTACCCGTTGCGGGCGCCAGTCAGGAAACTGCAGTGCCGGAAGCACCAGTACCGACAAAACGCCCAACCAGAGCATAAGCCGGTTGGTGTTAAAAAACGTTTCGTGCCGGAGTAACAGATAAAAGGCAACGCTTACCACCATCAGCAGACCATTGGCCAGCAACACATAACGCAGCGTTTCCATTGGAGAAGAGTTTGGTGTGGTGAAGCGAAAAGCTTGTTACTTTTTCTGTTCAATCAGCGATAGAATCTCGCGTAACTCGTCGGCCGAGATTTTCTCATTCTCCGCGAAGTAGCTGACCAGGTTTTTGTACGAATTATCGAAGTAGTCGCCTACTACCTTTTTCAGTACAAACCGATTCTGGTAAAACTCTTTCGAGACAATGGGGTAGTACTCATGGGTGTTGCCGTAGGCTTTATGACCCACGTATCCTTTTTCTTCCAGGTTGCGAATAATGGTCGACACTGTGTTGTAATGCAGCGGTGGATTGTCGAAGAGCGGTACCATGTCTTTTACATAGGCCTGCTCCAGTTTCCACAATACCTGCATCACTTCTTCCTCCTTAGCGGTCAGCTTTTCCATAAATCAAATTTATAACTAGTTTTCTCGTTTTCAAACTATCGCCATAGTTTTTTTGCGGTTTGGCACCGACCGCTACCTGTCGTAGCTTTGCAACTTCGTATAATACGCTATGAAGCAAACGGTTTTGGCTTTGGTACTGCTGGTCGGCTTACTCGTTGGCTGTGATTCTAATGCCGTTTTCAAGGAATACACCGACATCGACGACGGTAAATGGTACATCAAGAATGCGCCGTCGTTTACGTTTGAGATCAAGGACGCGTCGATTCCATACAATCTCTATTACAACCTGCGTAATAGCCTGTCGTACGGGTATTACAACCTGTACCTGACCCGCTATCTGCGTGACAGTTCAGGAAAGGAAATTGAGTCGAAACTGGATGAGCTGATTCTGATGGACCCCAAGACGGGTAAACCCAATGGCGATGGGCTGGGGGATTTGTTCGATCACAAATTCTTGTTTAAACGAAACTATATGTTTCCCAAACCGGGCAAGTATACCATTCTGCTTCGGCAGTATATGCGGCAAGACCCGCTGCTGAACGTCCAAAGCGTTGGTATAACCGTTGAGCGAGCCAAGCCAGCCAATTCCTCAAACTAATGGTGTTTCGAATCATTCGCACCAACTACGCTTTTTTTCTGCCGTACCTACTATTGCTGATTGTAGTTGGCGTATTGCAACTGACGCGTTCGCAGGAACAGCTGATGCAATGGGTCAATGTGCGTAACGCGCCCGCAGCCGACGAATTTTTTCCGTACGCTACGTACCTGGGTGACGGCGTTTTCTTTGTGATTGTCTGTCTACTCCTGGCGATCAACAACCGCCGGATCGGGTTAATGGCTTTTGCCAGTTTTGCCTTATCGTCGCTGGTATCGTTATGTCTCAAACAGTTTGTTTTTTCGAATTCGCTTCGCCCCTTGAAAACGTTTGAGCATTCGACGTATCAGTACCACATTATTAAAGGGCTGGATATCCATAGCTATAACAGCTTTCCCTCAGGTCATACGACGTCGGCCTTCGCGTTGTTTGGTATGCTGGCACTCCTGGATGAGCGGAAGGGGCGGGGCTGGTTTTTTCTGGTGATAGCCGCTTTGACAGGTTACTCGCGGGTCTATCTCTTCCAGCATTTCGTAGAGGACGCGTACGTGGGATCCATCATTGGAACCGTTTCGACGGTGGTGATTTATTCGCTGATGTACCGCTGGGTCGCGCAGTACCAAGAAAAAGACCGGCCAACTGTATAAGCTGGTCGGTCGAAATGGATATGGTCGATACGGTTACCGAAGCCGGTCGGCTCCGCGAACCAACTTCTCGTCGCGTCGGATAAAGCGATTCGCCAGCGCATTAAAGATCAGCGCTGCAACAAGTGCATAGAATCCGATCTGATACTCGCCCTGATCACTGGGATTACCGTAGCTCTTGCTGCTGTATAAAGTACGGTACAATACGATACCCATGACAGCGGTCAGCATAATGGCATTGACAGCGCACAAGGCCGTTTGGGTCAGGCGATTTCGATATTGGAAAACCGTGTAGAGAGCGACCAGCCCAACGATGGCGATCAGCAGTGCCAAATACCAGACGGGCGTTACTGCCGTGCTGGGTGCCGCTTGCTGCGGAAGACCGGCCTGTGCTGACACGACCTGCTGCTGACTGTATTCTATCGCTGTCAGGTGCGCCATTTCCGACGGTTGTGTCCCCATTTTTTCCCAGATCGGGTTGGACAGTGCGACGGCCATGCAAATGGTAATGAGTACTAAAAATATGCTTTGAACGCGTTGAATCATAGATACGTCTGTAAGGTTGTATAGTGCAAAAGTAGCCGAAAAAGTAATGGTATGAATA
>JAKONH010000013.1 GCA_022702045.1 Spirosomataceae bacterium | reverse complement strand
ATCATTGTTTCCCTTTCTACTGCAAATGTCGCAGTATTTCTACCGCATAACCTATGAAACAAAAACCCCGCCTGACTTTCTGGCAGATCTGGAACATGAGTTTCGGATTTTTAGGTATTCAGTACGGATTTGGCCTTCAACAAGCCAACATGAGCCCAATTTTCCGGTATTTAAACGCCGACGAAGCAAACATTCCGATTTTATGGCTCGCCGGTCCGGTCACGGGTCTGCTGGTTCAGCCGATTATCGGTTCCATCAGCGACCGAACGTGGTCGCCCCGCTGGGGTCGGCGCAAGCCCTTCTTTCTGATCGGTGCCATCGTAACCAGTTTTGCACTGTTCCTGATGCCCAATTCATCGGCGCTGTGGATGGCCGCTAGCCTGATGTGGATTCTCGACACCGGTCTGAACATCACACAGGAACCATTTCGGGCATTTATCGGCGATAAACTAAGCGATGAACAACGCGGACTGGGCTTCGCCATGCAAAGTTTCTTTGTAGGCTTCGGTCAAACAGTGGCGAATCTGATGCCGACGATTTTCCGCCTGCTGGGTATCACCACAACGGCTGCCGTGGCGACAAACGTTATTCCCGACAGCATTAAATTTCCATTTTACATTGGCGGAGCTGCCGTTATTCTGGCTGTTCTCTGGACAATATACACAACCGATGAATACCCGCCCGAGGATATGGTGGAGTTCGAGCGTATGAAGCGGCAGAGCAGTGGTATGGGCGGAGCCCTGACCGAGATTGCCCACGCCCTCCGCGACATGCCATCGACGATGAAGCAGCTCTGGTGGGTAAAATTTTTTACCTGGTTTGGCCTGCCTCTGATGTGGCAGTACTTGACGCTTGCCGTTGCCCGCCATGCCTTTAACGCGCCCACCGCGCAGTCGCCGGGTTTTCAGGAGGGTACGGAATGGGGAAATCTGTGTTTCGCCGTCTTCAATATCGGTTGTTTCGGTGTATCGTTTTTCCTGCCGGCAGTTGCCTCCCGGATTGGTCGTCGTGGCACCCACGCGCTGTTTCTGACGCTGGGGGGCTTCGGTTTCCTCTCGATGCTGCTCTCGAACGATAAATACGCGTTCCTGATCGGGATGGCGTTTGTCGGGCTAGCCTGGGCGTCGATTCTGTCAATGCCATACGTGCTGCTGTCAAGTTCGGTTCCGGCCGAACGAATGGGCGTTTATATGGGCATCTTCAACGGGTTTATCGTTGTACCGCAGATCATCAACAACCTGTCGATCAGCTATATTTATCCACTACTGGGTAACGATCCGCGTAATGCGCTGGCGTTGGCGGGCGTTTGTCTGCTGCTGGCAGCCGGTGCCTGCTTCCTGGTGAAAGAGAACCGGGCCAGTCAGGTAGCGGCCTTTCCGATGGGCGCAGGTGGACACTAGGTCTGCCTTTGCCATCTCGCAAAACCAACGTTCTTTGCATCCGGCTATTCACCATGGCCGGATGTTTTTATAACCAGTAACCTATGAACTCGTTTTCCAGTCAGGAACCTTTCGCCATGCTTGCCGTCGGCGAACTACTAGTCGATCTGATCGGCCAGTCTATTACTACTAATCTGCTCGATGCCAGTGAGTTTCGTCGGCTCCAAGGCGGTAGTCCGGCGAATATGGCCGCTAATATGGCCCGACTAGGTAACCGGTCGGCATTGATAGCCTGCGTCGGTACCGACAATCTGGGGCGATTCCTGACATCGCAGGTAGCGGCAGCGGGTGTCGAAACGGGCTTTGTGCAGCAGGACAGCCGCGAACCGACCAGCCTTGTGGTCGTGTCGCGAACGAAGGGAACACCTGACTTTATCGCTTACCGCAATGCCGACCGGATGTTGCAGCCCGATCACCTGCCCGATTCGCTGCTGAGTCAAAGCCGTATTTTCCATACGACCTGTTTTGCACTCAGTCAGGAGCCGGCCCAGCACACAATTGTCGATGCTGCCCGACGAGCGCATGCGTTGGGGTGTCAGATCAGTATCGACGCTAACTACGCGCCCAGCATCTGGCCCGACCGTGATCAGGCCTGGCAGATTCTGGCGGACTATTGTTCGGCTAAAGCGCTGGTCAAACTAAGCGAAGACGATGCTGCCCGGCTGTATGGCATTCGTTCGGGCGATACATTACCATCGCACGAAGCGATTATTGACCGATTTCACCAGATGGGTGCTGAACTCGTTTGTCTGACACTGGGTGCCGACGGCAGCCTGGTATCATCAGCCGGGGGGGCCAAACAGGTTCGGGTGCTGGGACAACCGGTGGAAGTGGTCGACGCGACGGGGGCCGGCGATGCGTATTGGGCGGGCTTCCTGACAGCTTATCTTGACGGACAGACACCTGAAGTCTGCGCGCGGGCGGGTGCCAAACTAGCCCAGTTGAAACTCGAACGATCCGGTCCGCTCCCTACTCAGGTCGACCGTTCGCTGTTGTATTAGTCTGAACTTTGATTCGTTTGATTGATTTCGCTGATTCAAAAAGAAAATTACAGCCTATCAAAATAATCAGCGTGAATCACAGTGCAGACAATCTTAAACTGTGATTCACGCTGACTCAAAAAGAAAAGCAAAGTCTATCGACTCAATCACAAAAATCACAGTTCAAGACAACCAGTTCAGACTACTTTTTCAGCGTATCCTCCAGCTCCTTCGGGGCTACGACTGGATGTTTGTAGCTTCGAACGAAGAAGTAAATACCGAGCAGCACGGCGGGGATACTGAGCAGTTGCCCGATGTTGAGCGCCATCGTTGCTTCTTTGGCCACCTGATTTTCTTTGACGTATTCGAATAGGAAACGCAGCGTGAAAATCCAGATCAGGAACATACCCAGCATACTACCACGGGGCGTCTTTTCCTTGTGGCGATTCCAGAACCAGAGCAGCACACAGAAGATAATCAGACACGACAGTGATTCATAAAGCTGAGCCGGGTGACGCGGTACGATGTGCAGCACTTCCGGTCCGGGGATATCGCGGTAATCAGCTCTGGGGAACACAACCCCCCACGGCAGGTCGGTGGGGCGACCAATGATCTCGGAATTAACGAAGTTACCCAACCGGATAAAGGCCCCGGCTAAAGCAACCACGATGACGATTCGGTCGGTTACCCACAGAAAAGTCTGGTTGGTCGCGATACTTTCTTTGCGACGCGAATACAACCACAACGCCAGCAGAATCCCAATCGTCGCCCCGTGACTGGCCAGACCGGCGAATGGTGGGGTAATGACGGTCAACGGGTGATTAATGAGTACCTCAGGTTCGTAAAATAGAAAGTGACCGAGCCGGGCACCCACAATTGTCGATACGACCATATAAATCAGCAGCGAATCGGTATCGGAGACCGGCTTTCGCTCGACTTTAAAGACGTAGGTCATGATCTGCATACCGATCAGGAAACCCATTGCGAAAAGCAGCCCGTACCAGCGAACCGAAAAGGCGCCAATGTGGAAAATTTCGGGATCAGGCTCCCAAATCAAATAATGCAGCATGAGGTTTGTTCGTATAATCCCGTTACGTTCAGCGGGTAGAAAGCAAAGATACAGATTGCGGGAAAGTTTTTGTCCATTTTGGTGTTTACCCCAACGTGATGAAATCAGTGGTTATCGGACTCGTACGCGCGTATCAGGCGATGCTCTCCCCGTACCTCCCCAACGCCTGCCGGTACACGCCAACCTGCTCGCAGTATATGATCGAAGCGGTACGGAAACATGGCGCGTGGCGAGGTGGTCGTATGGGTCTGAAACGCATCAGCCGCTGCCACGCCTGGGGCGGCCATGGCTACGATCCGGTACCCTGAGCGGTTTACAGTTGTTGGTATACAGTTTACGGTACACCGCTTAATACAACCGCCGTATCCGTCTCGCTACTTATCATCGACCCGCCGTAAACCGAATACGTCAACCTGTAAACCGTATTATAATGCTTGGAATTTCTGCCGACAACAAACTCAAACGCCTAATCGTCGTGGGCGATCGGGTACTGATCAAACCAAAAGACGCTGCCGACCGCACAACGAGTGGTCTTTATTTGCCCCCAACGGTACAGGAAAAAGAACAGGTGCAGTCGGGCTACGTTATTAAAGTGGGGCCTGGCTACCCCATTCCAACACCGTCGGACGATGAGCCGTGGAAGGAATCGGACGAGGCTGTGAAATACATGCCCCTCCAGGCGCAGGAGGGCGATCTGGCGTTGTACCTGCAACGCAACGCCATCGATCTGCAATACGAAGGTGAACAGTATGTGATCGTACCGCAGGGATCAATTCTCCTGCTGGAACGGTCAGAAGATTTGGATTAGTGACCACCGCTTCAACTGGTTAAGCAGCCAGTTGAAACGGTCTACCGAAGACAACCAATCTATGCGACACTGGCTTTTTGTTTTACCGCTGGTATTACTCAGCACCTTGGCGCTGGCACAGACACAACCGCTGAAAACCCTGTTGCGCGAAAAACGCGACAACCGCCGGGTGTTGGTGTTCTACGGTACGCCATCTGGCGGTCTCACCGAGCAACAACGTAAACTGCAACTCGCCCAGCCTGAACTCGAAGACCGGGACATGGACGTAATCACAATCGATGCCTCGTCGATCACCAGCGCCGACCAGCAGTTTCTGGAGCAAACGTACAAGCTCAACCCTAAACTGGGCTTTATAGGCTGGCTGATTGGTAAAGATGGGGGCGTCAAAGAAACGTATCGGCACCCCGTCGACCCAACGCAGTTGTTCGGTCTGGTTGACAAAATGCCGATGCGCAGGATTGAGATGCGTAAAAAGCAGTAATCAGCTTTTCTTCTGCTTTTGAGCCAACGCCCGTTTACCGGCAATACTGTCGATAGCCGCCACCAGTCGGTCGAGGTCTTTTGGCGTATGGTAGATGTGCGGGGTTACGCGAATACCGTGAATGTTTTCCCAATCAATACCGACCGTATGGATTTTATGCTGATTCATCAGTTGCCCGTCGATCTCCCCAGGTTTCATCCCATCGATGGAAAATAACGCAACAGCTCCGGCATGTTCGGGCTTGAACGACGTATGCAGTTTCACGCCGGGTATGTCTTTCACGCGCTCCATCCAGTAATTTTTCAGGTAATGCGCCCGGGCAAATTTCCGCACCGACCCGACGCTGTTGTGAAAATCGACCGCCGTGCCGATGGCCATTTCTGAGGCAAACGATCGTGTACCGAGACTTTCAAACTTGCGGATATCGGGCCCGTCAGGCTCATTGTTCGATAGGAGTGCCCAAACGTTTTTGATCTTCGGCTGACGGATGTAGAGCATACCACTGCCGAAGGGAGCACACAGCCATTTGTGCAAGCTCGTGGCATAGTAATCAGCGCCGAGATCGGGGATTTTAAAATCGAACAGGGCAAAGGAGTGTGCCCCATCGACAATCACTTCGATGCCCCGCTTATGCGCTTCGTCGGCAATTTTTCGCACCGGCAACACCTGCCCTACCCAGTTGACCAGGTGCGTTACGTGCACCACTTTCGTACGGGGCGTAAAGGCCTTAACAAACTGTTCGGTGATAGCGTCATCGTTTTCGCTGGGCAGGTCCAGATTCAGATACACCAGCTTGATACCGTCGCGCTTTTCGCGCTGCTTCCAGGCATTGAGCATGTTGGGGTAATCCTGCTTCGTCAGTACGACTTCATCGCCGGGCTTCAGATTCAGTCCAAATATCACGGTGTTGAGCCCTTCTGTCGCATTACGGTTGATGGCCAATTCTTCGGCAGAACAGCCCGCCAGCTCGGCCAGTTTTTCGCGCAGTGCTTCGCGCCCCTGATCCAGAATGCGCCACATGTAGTACGAGGGCGCTTCGTTTGCATACTGATAAAACCGGATGTGCGCGTCCTGTACGACCTTGGGTTGCGGACACACGCCACCATTGTTGAGGTTGAGCAGATTTGGCGATACGGTATACTCTGATTTCACCCATGCCCAGAAGTCTTCATCGGTGGCCCACGCTGCCGCCGACTTCAGTCCTACGTCAGCATGGGCAAGCGGACTCGCAAACGAATCGGGGAGAAAGGTGGGGAGGGTCAACGCGCTGGTAGCGGCCACCGCCGTCTGGCGGAAGAAGGATCGACGGGTTGTCATAGTCAGAAACAGGAACGGTTGGCAAGTAGATACGTAGGTAAAACTAATCGTTTTCTGCTATGAATCAACTGCTTGTCTTGAACTGTGATTCAGTTGATTGTGGCGACTTCACTGGTTCAGAAGAAAAATCATAGTCTATCGGTGTAATCACAAGAATCATAGTTCAGACAATCTTGACTGCTGATTCGAGGAAAATCACAACTCATCAAGCCAATCAAATGAATCATAGTTCAAGACAAGGCTACTGTCCGGAGAAGCGGCCATTTTCGGTGATGCCTTTCCAGTTATCCGTACGGAAAGGCACGGCGGGAAATCCTGCCTTGTTGTAGAGGTTGACGTCGCCATTGTCATCGGCCCAGCCGTACCGGACAGCCACGGGCGTCGCTACGGCATCGGCATATACGATTACGCTGTCGTCCCGAATGTCGGCTTTGGCGTAGTGAAACTGCTGGTCGGCGCCGGCCACTTCAAACCCACGTACGTAGCCGTATCGATCTCTGGTTATCAGGCCGTTGGGGGCATTCTTAAATGTCAATACCGCCTGTCCATTACCGACGGTCATTCTATTGAACATCGGCCCGCGTGACTCGGGAGCAGCCTTACCGGCTGAATCGTACGCTACCCGCATGGCTTCGGCAGCAAGGCGCAACCCGACGTCCTGCTTGTTTCTCGGGTGAATGTCGTGCGACTCACCAATGTCTGACGTTACAGCCATTCCCGTGGCGGGCAGGCTCAACGTCATCGTCTGCGCTTCCCGGAGTTCCGCCCAGCCACTACCCTTTTGGCTATTGCCCCCACTTGCATCGAAACTGGCAAGCTGAACGAACAGGAAGGGAAAGTCGCCTTCGCCCCAGCGCTGCCGCCAATCCTGGATCATGGCCGGAAACGCCCGACGATACTGGTACGAGCGACCCGCATTCGATTCGCCCTGATACCAGATTACGCCCTGTATGGCATACGGAATCAACGGTTGTAGCATGGCATTGAATAACTGCGTCGGATATGAATTAGGCCCCGGCTTGTACGACCACGGGCTGATATCGACTACTCTATATTGCCATTGCCCGGCCAGCGAAATTTCGTCGATCGGACCAACCAGCTTTAGCTGATCAGCCGCGCCGACGATGCCGCCGGCCCCGCCCGTATCTTCCACCCGAACAGCGATCACGTTCCGGCCTGTTTTGAGCAGGCCCGGCGGCAAGGCATACTCACGCTTGTTCATTCCCCGCTTCGCCCCGATCAACCGGCCATTAACGAAAGTCGAATCATTGTCATCAACCGATCCAATCATCAGCGTCATACTGTCAGGCGATTGCCCGGCGGGGATGACGACCTCACGCCGAAACCAGACCGATCCGTCGATGTTGGGCAAACCGCCCCATTGCCAGTCGCCGGGCATGTTCATCGATTTCCACTGGCTGGTATTCAGACCGGGATCAGAAAATGTCCGCTGCTCATCAGCTGTTGGTAAGCCGCCCTGTTGCGTCTGCATGAGTGCTTCCGTACGCTCCTTACCGCTTTTGATCACCTCTTCGGTGTTGGCCGGTAGCTTCTCCACCATGTAGCGTAGCGTGCTGTCACGGGCCAGCGCTTCGCGGCTCGTCCAAGTTTCGGAGTGGGTGCCGCCCCACGACGTGTTCACCAGTCCAATTGGTACGTTCAGGTCGTGCTGGAGCTTACGGGCAAAGAAGTAACCGACAGCCGTGAACTGCGCTGCCGTAGCAGGATTGCAGATAGCCCATTCGCCGGCAATGTCCTCTTTTGGCGTCAGGCTCAGGTCTTTCTTCACCAACAACTGACGAATCGTGGGGTAGTTGGCCTGCCGGATTTCCTCTTTGCCGTTGGTAGCGGCTGCCAGTGGCCATTCCATGTTCGATTGCCCCGAGCACACCCAGACTTCGCCAAGCAGTACATCGGTAAATGTTACGGTGTTACTTTTTCCCCCAACAATCATCTGATAGGGGCCACCAGCCTCCATAGGATCAAGCCGAACACGCCAGGTACCATCTTTGCCGGTCTTTGCCGTTTTTGTCTGTCCGTTCAGTGTGACAACGATTTTCTCACCAGGACTAGCCCAGCCCCAGATGGGCAGTGGCTTCCGGCGCTGCAATACCATGTGGTCGCCAAAGACATGCGGCACCCGAACGGCCGCCATACTCACCGACGCAGCCAGAAGACTAAGCGCCAGCATATAGCCAGATAAACGGTTCATAAAGACAGGTAACGTGTACAAAACGACAAAAGCGACAGCGGGCCGTGTATACTTCCCATTGTCGCTTTCAGGATCGAATTATGTGCTTTTATTTGGCCAGCCGGCTCCCGGCACTTTTCAATACGTCGCGCAATGGCTGACGAATTGCCACACTATAGCGCAGTGTCAGGCCGTAAGTCATGCCCGACCCAATACCGCGCAGCTGAGCGTACTGGGTTGGCTGACCGGTAGTGCGGTAGGTTAGATCAGTATCGATCGAACTACCCAGTCCCAGCAGCTTACGCGCTGAAATACCTAAGTCGACATGGTTGTTCAAGCGAATGTTGTATTCAGCACCCAACTCGGCAATGACTGTAGGAACCGTGCTTAGCTGCGTCTGACCCGCCAATCGTAACGTATCAATTTTTTCGCGGGTGGGATATGTGTAATCGGCGATTGACAGTTGTCCTCGACTGCCTCCCTTACCGGGAACCAGCCAGCCCCCCCCGGTCAGCCAGAACCCCGACCGGCGCCAGGGGCCACTGGTCGAGAAAAGCATGCGCTTACCCCGAATCACGAAATTATGCTGATCACTCGTGTATTGAAACAGATTAGCAACACGTCGCCGATCGACCTGTAGACTGGTGTGCGCAGGCGATTGAACATAGCCAGCTTCGACAGCCCATTTCTCTTTGTATGCCCAGCCCAGCATGAGTCCCCAGCCCGGTTTGACGACCCACTTTGCTTCGATTATTCCACCCATGGGATTATCGAGCCCAGCTTTGTCACTACGGATAAAGCCAGTCAACGCGACATACCAACGGTCTTTTACGTAGGCTCCGCCATAGCGGGTCAATACGCGGTCATACAATGCCTGATTACGATCTGGCATCCGATAATAGTCGCTGCCCTGCTGCCCAGACGTGGGAAGAGTAGCAAAGCCAATGAGAAAAAATACCAGGTAAAGTTTATGCATGGGCTTCAGACCAATTCGAGCGTGTGCGCTTAAGTGGCTCTATAAATTACAGACAATTTACCGCGTAATCACAGTCAGCTATCCGAATCAGCCATCGCCATTTCTTCACCCGCTCACGCCATACGCTACCGCTAGTACAACCCGGATAACCGTTTGTCTGTTAGCGAATTACGAATTTTTTTTCAAATTAGCCACTTTTTGTCGTGTCAACGGGCAGAAAAGAGCTGTTTACATCGAATTTGCCCCATTGGCCAACAAAAAATCCCTTTCCACTGGTCTTCACCAATAGAAAGGGACTAGCCTTCTGAAATTACCTAGTCGGCTTACATACCGTGTTTCATAACCGGTATCGAAACTGTCGCATTGTCCCAGGCGATAGCAATGCTGTTGTTAGCAGGCGTAATGGTCATTTTTTCTATTGGCGTCTTGGCTGTCGACACAGGTACTTTCACCATTGCAACATCGTTGCCTTTGATTTTCTCGTAGTCATAAGCCCCCCATTGCCCAAGCGTGCTATTCAGAATAACGTCCCACTCCTTGGCATTAGGAATGGTAAACAGCGTGTATGTACCGGCTTTTACCATTTTTCCGCCGAACATAACGTCGTTCTTAAAGGTGATCTCCGTTGCTTCGTTAGCGCCGGTCCGCCACACTTTACCGTATTTCTCCAGTCCATTGTCACCGAAGATAACCCGGCCCCGCTTCGATGGCTGACCGTACACGACCTTGATGTTTTTATCAGGACTTTCGGCCGTAACCTTTGGGCTCATAGGTGGCTTTTTGTCCTGTGCCTGCGCCAGTGAAACAAGCGACAGGAAGAGCGTAAAGAAAACAGCAAGTTTTTTCATGATCAGATAAATTGGTTTGATTTAGTCGTACTGTATACGACGAATGGTAAACGTTGGTTTTCGGCCAACAGTTTATAGTAAGCCTAAAACGTGATACTTTTACTTAACGAGCTGTATGTACGCATACGGCTTTTTAGGTGTAGAAGAGAGACTGTAGATGAAAGAAGAAAGACATGAGATAAGGGGCTCTTTACCTATCTCTTTCTTCTAGCATCTCATTTCTTTCTTTTTACTTCTCACCTCTTTCTTTCACTAAGCCCTAACACGCCCCTATAAATATGGCACCAACTTATTTCAGTAAACGCAATCTGCATTTTCTACTGCACGAAGTCTTTCGGGCGGAAGAACTGGCCAGGTACCCGTATTTCAGTGCCCACGACCGCGAAACAATCAACATGGCGCTCGACTCGGCTACCTTCATTGCCGACACGCTCATGTATCCCTATCTGAAAGATGTCGACCGAAATCAGCCGGAATTGAAAAACGGGCAAGTAACGGTACATCCGAAAATCCGGGAGTTTCTGAAAGCGATGGGCGACGCCGGACTGATCGGTGCCGGATTCTCCTTCGATCACGGCGGGCAGCAGCTTCCTGAAATGATCGGTTCTGCCATCACGTTTATTCTGATGGCGGCTAACAATGGCATGATGTACGCCGGTCTGACCTCGGGTGCCGCCCACCTGATCACGTCATTTGGGTCGACGGCACTGATCGATTCATACGTGCCCAATATGCTGGATGGTACGTGGCAAGGAACGATGGCCCTGACTGAACCACAGGCCGGCTCGTCGCTGTCTGACGTTACAACCTCGGCTACGCCCCTACCCGATGGCGAATCCACCGCACTGGCAGACCAGCCGGGCTCCTATAAAATCAGCGGACAGAAAGTGTTTATCTCTGCTGGTGATCACGACGCTGCCGACAACATTATTCACCTGATGCTGGCCCGTATCGACGGGGCACCCAAAGGCACCAAAGGCATTTCGCTGTTCGTTGTGCCGAAACTGCGCCCGGACGGGCAAGGTGGTTTTGTCGACAACGACGTACAGTCTACGGGTGTGTACCATAAGCTGGGTCAGAAGGGCGTACCGGCCATGCACCTGACGATGGGGTCTAACAACGATACGATTGGTTACTTGCTTGGCGAACCGCATCAGGGCCTGCGCTACATGTTCCAGATGATGAACGAAGCGCGAATCGGTGTTGGCATGACAGCTGCGGCCATCGCTACTGCAGCTTATTGTTCAGCCTTACAATACGCCCGCGAACGGCCCCAAAGCCGCCGATTGAACGAGAAAAACCGGCTCGACGCGCCCCAAACACCGATTATCAACCACCCCGATGTCCGACGGATGCTGTTGTTTCAGAAAGCCGTGACGGAAGGATCGCTGTCGCTCCTGCTGGAAGCGGCCCGTCTGTACGACATCAGTGAAGCAGCCGAAGGGGCAGAAAAAGAGAACGCCTTCCTGCTGCTCGATCTGCTGATGCCAGTCGCTAAGTCATACCCCGCCGAGATGGGGGTGCAGTCGGTCAGTCAGAGTCTGCAAACGCTTGGTGGCTATGGCTTCACAGAAGATTTTCCCGTCGAGCAGTTGTACCGCGACATTCGTATTACGCCCATTTACGAAGGCACCACGGGCATTCAGGCGCAGGACCTGCTGGGCCGGAAGATCACCCAGAAAGGCGGAAAAGGTACCCAGCTGCTATTTGCCGAGATGAGCAAAACGATTCGGGAAGCCAGCGCATACGATGAGCTGAAACCCTATACACAGCAGTTGGGTGCCGAACTGAAACGCACACAGGACGTTGTCGAGAGCCTGATGCCGCACGCCCTGAACGGCGATACGGAACGCTATCTGGCCGACGCAACGCTGTTTCTGGAGCTATTCGGCATCGTCGTCGTGGCGTGGCAGTGGCTGAAGCAGAGCGTCGTTGCCAAACAGGCGATTCTGACGCAGAATCCGCAGGGCGACGAACTGGCTTTTTACGAAGGCAAGCTGCACACGATGAAGTTTTATTTCCACTACGAAGTACCCAAAACACTCGGTCTCGCGGTTCGGCTGAAAGATACCGAAGTGCTGACTATCGTAACGGAGAAAGAGCTGGCGCTGTAATAGGCACTTTCCCGTAGTCGTCAGTTCCGATCACTGAACCGGCCGACGACTACGGGAAAAATCACACATAGCCGACTAGCTCGCCTTTTTGTCAGCAAACGCTATCGTTATCACTGACAGGTAAGCAACGGATCGGAGGTGAGACTACCTCCTATAAACCCCCTGTCCGTAAACTGGTCACCCAGTTTGCAGGTCAGCCCTTTTTGGCAAGTACGAATCAGATTCAATTGGGTTTCGAGCGAAAAAGGGCGGCTCTGCGTAAACCGCCCCTCGGCCTTCACGCAATAGCTCCCTTCCGG
Source organism: Spirosomataceae bacterium (assembly GCA_022702045.1). Lineage (GTDB taxonomy): Bacteria > Bacteroidota > Bacteroidia > Cytophagales > Spirosomataceae > Spirosoma. Next base: position 11,554 of record JAKONH010000013.1, on the reverse strand, counting down.
TGCGGACTTACCGTCGACAGTGCCGTCCCAGGCTTTCTGCCGGTCAGTCGATTGGCATACAACCCGGTTCCCCTGACGGATGGTGATCGAAAACTGGTCATACGAATTTCCCGAAATCCAGTAGCTGTCGTTTATACCATCGCCGTTGGGTGTAAAGCCCCCCGGCAACCAGATACCGGCACCATTTGCATCGTAGTAGGCAATTTCACCACCGGCGCCAGCACAGTCGACAGGAGTCGGTAATTCAGGATCGGTCGTCGTGGGCTGGCAACCAGCGAGCGCAAGGAACAGTAGGACGATACCGATTGTCTGACCGTTTGATACCTATACAATCAGCATGAGGGCTAAAGTCCGGCTCGATGGGTTAACGTTCATGGTTTTCCTGAATTGCTGAATGGATTTTCATTAATCTTCCAGACCTATTCGTCGCAGTTGAAATAGGCGTGCGTTCTCTTGTTCGGGTTGTCTTGGGTCCATACGCCCGTCACTGTTAGGTATGAATAGGTTTCGGTTGTAGAAGTCGGATACCCTTTTGCGTTGAGCACATACATAAAAGTGCTTTCCGAACCCTTCACAAGACTATTATTCCTTATTGAATAGGTTGTGCTTTTGATAAGCAGGCCATTGGGTTTAATATTCTTAATTTCGTCGGGAAAGCCTTTGAAAAAATTTCTAGGCGATACATTTCCAGACGGTATGCCATTTTCCTGATATACGTACACACCGTAACTTGTCAGTTGCTTAGAGGAGTTGTAATTATTGTAGCGAATCTGTCGTTCTTTTGAATCATAGTCATACGTAGAGTAGCTCCCATTTGTATAATCGTACCTGATCACCTTCCCGTTTTCATATTGATAAGGCTGGGTTTTGATTCCGTTATCGTTATAGATTGTAGAAACAATTTTGCCGTTATTATACGTATCAGTCGATATGAAATTTCCGTATTTACCGATTACTTTAACCAGCTTGTTCTGGCTACTGTACTCATACTCAGTCGTGCCTTCACTACCCGTCTCTTTACTTAACAACCCGTTGGTATACTGATAGGTGATCTTGTTCCCACTGCTCCGAACTTGCTCCAGCAAGTAGCCATTCTGATCATAATTATATTTCACTCCCCCATCTGCCGTTTGAGTAACCCGGTAGTTATCGTCATATTCATATGTAGTCGAATTGCCGTCATACAGCAGTTTGCACGTTTTTTCGGGAGCTGGCTCTACAGTCTCCTTTGGGCCGCAGGCATCCAGGTTCAGGAAAATCCCTAAACCAAGTAGTAGAATAAGTTGATGTTTCATCACCGTGTGTATTTATAGATGACCCGAATGTCATTCACTTTGGTGGCCGTACTTAGGCCCGAAAAGGCGGCTGACGATAATCCTAACCCCATGGCTTTTCCAGTATTCAGCCGATCAGTGGCCGACATGCTGGCGTAGATACTGAATATGTTCATTGTCAGCACATTATCGTTCAGTTCATAGGCAAACGATTGGCTATTACCCGAAGAGAAAGTCATGGAAACCCGTTTCTCACCATTGACCGTTTCGAGTGCATATGTTCCGCTGGTGGTTCCCTCTTTAAAGGTTCCATCTTTGCCAAACACCAGCAATGTACTGGCGGGTGTAACGGTTTTGGTATACGACCTGTCGTACGTTTGTCCACCTGATACATATTGGATGCGGGTGGTACGTTCGGCGGCCGGTTTCCAGTTGCCCGCCAGTGGGAAAAGTTCTTCGTTAATCTTCTTGCAGCTCTGTGTACCGATGCCAATGACCAGCAGGGTAAACCAAAGGAGTCTGTTCGTTTTCATACTATCAGTGAGTCAGTTGTGAAAGCCAGCAAAATTATTGGTACGGATCAGGAGCCGTTCATTGCCAACCGCTTCGGCGCTTCCGGTTTGGGGGTCAACCCGATAAAGTTGCTCACCGTCGACAACCATCAGGTAATTGCCCACACCCGTTATGGCTTTGGCATTGTTCCATTTTCCTTGTGTTGGGCGCAGTGTCGCCAACGTATTAGCAGCCAGGGCGTAACGGTACGAAAGGCCATCGTTGGCAATGAAGAATAGATAGCCATTTAAGTCTGTTACGGCTTTGAAACCGCCAAAATTCAAACCCTGCGCACTCCCGGCACTTTGAGGCTGAATAGCTCCTGTGGCGGTAGTAATTCGATTAGAAAGCACCGTGCCATTGGTTTGAAGCACATACAATACGCCACCAGCCTCACAGACAAAGGCCATATCGTTGCTACAATGGGTACGAAGTCGGTCAGATTGCAGAAAAGTGCCGTTCAGGCCCAGAATAGAGCCATCATACACATCGCGCCTGTTCCAGAGAAAGTACAGGGAGCCGGGCCGTTCACACGAAACAGAAACCCGCTATAAGCTGTGTAGCGGTAACCCACCAGTGGCAGGAGCAGATACTGCCATTGGTGAACATGATCGGGTTGAAGGCCGCCCGTTCGGGGATCGGCGTATGCATTCGCTACCAATTTCTGACGGCGCACACCAGCCAGGCCAAACTCCCAAATGGCCCGTCCCCGGCCAATACCAACCGTCAGGTAATGCGGAACCGTTGCTCCAACTGACACTCCGCTCGACAGCGATGCACTAATGCCTGCGCCAGCATTCAGGTACGTGTGCACATCGCCGAATGCTCGTTCATTGCCGGATACACGAAACGATCCATGTACCTGACTACCTATGCCCAGGGTATTACCGATCAGGTCGACAGAAAGCCCAACCCGCATCCGATGGGGCAGATCCTGCGCTACGGCCGGGCACAAGACCAGCCCCCAACCGATCAGTAGAACAAGTGTTTTCATGGTAGTATTTATAGCGAGACCGTTAACGATAGCGTATACATGTCAAAAGCAACTTACTTTACCCGTTGATAGACCGAAACACTATACACTTCATAGGCTTTGGTGGCTTTATTGATGTCGGTGTAAACGCCATTTCCTCCATTTGTACCGTTTACTTCGAGGGCCCAGCCTCGGGCTTCTTTTAGCTTATCAGCCTCCGACAAACCTTCCAGCATGTTATCGATACCGGAAAGCGTCAATTGATCACCTGTCAGAATCACGTTACCAGTTTCGGTATCGGTTCCGTACCGGAGCGTAATCCGGTCACCCGATTGGGTATATGTATACGTTCTGCTACGTCCGGTAGCGGTGCCGTCGGCTTTAAACTCAAAAATTCCACCCTGCGCGAGGGTTCGCGTGCCGGTTTTGTCGTATTTGCTTCCATTCACTTCATACACAATCCGATACTGATAGGCCTGCTGTTGCCATTTACCAACAATTGCAGGAACTACCCCCTCAGTCTCTTTTCTGCAGGCAACCGACACACTACACAGTGTCCCCAGCAGCAGTACGTATTGAACGAGTTTCGAACAATTCATAATCAGAAGTTTGCGTTACATAGCTCAAATTTCAGCAGGCAACAGCCCACATAAAATCCCATAAAAGGGGGACAACCGTACGCTCACAGGCAACATCAATGAAGCGAGAAGAGTACGCCCAGATTGGCACTATAGCCGTGTTGATACGCTTGCCTCCCGTTGTTCTTATTCCGATTCATTAGCCCGTGGTGATAACGGCCATCCAGAAAAACCTGCCCAAATGAGCGTGGCAGCGATATACCCAGCCCGCCAACCAGGCCCACATTCAGCCGGCTGGTTTTATCTACGGCTATAGACGATACTTCCGTTTCACTGTACGCCTGCGCTCCCGTTCGGATGTTGTACTCGGCAGACTGCTCAACCACCGACCGCTTAACAACTAGCAGGCTTCAGCCCCAGCCGTCCAGCACTATGTTCAGTGGACCAACGTTGGGCATAAACCGAAGCAGTAGCGGCATTTCCAGCCACTGAAAGTTGGCGGTAGTCTTATTTTCATAGCGATCAACGCCGTTGTTCATCAGCCCTCTTGCCGTAAATAGTCCTCCTCGCTCGGCATAGCCCGGCTCCAGTTGAAGCGCGAATGGGCTCTTACCGATCGGGATCGATACCAGCAACGCACCGCCCGGTGCCATCCGGTACGATTGTTCGCCAAGTTCATATTCCGGTATATCCAGTTTACTCAGCAAAAACCTCCCCGAAATCCCAGCGAAATACCCGGTCGCGCTACAGGCTGATAGTTTGAACGGTGTTGTTTATACGTTGCAGTTGCCGGGGCCGGAGCTGTTTGTAGGGATTGAGAAGCCGCCTGTTTGGTTTCGGCCTGTTGAACCACCAATTGCCGGGCTTGCTGAATCGAATCCTCCACAAACAGCTGTCGGGCCATTTCTCTGGCCAGCATATTAACTTTCTGGATCGAATCCAGCCTGGCACGGGTGCGGGAGCTACCCGTTCAGCCGATTTGGTGGTTGTTTTTTGCGGAGCCGGTTTAGGAACAACACGTTTTTTGGGGCGTGTCTGGGCATAGAGTGTTATGTTGAACACCAGCCAAACCAACACCATGAGCTGCCATTTCATGGTCATCGTTTATCAGAAAAGTGTGTGAACAGAATTAATCGCAGGGTACGACTGGCAAGCCAATAGGCCGCTAGAAGGCGAAATAGTTATCCTGCCGATCCGCTGCAAATCGGAATACACCCCCGCTTTTGTCGTAAAGTGTCCAGAGTATACCGGTGGCTGACACCAAACTCAAACCTGACTTCGGTATTTTCGTCGATGACAGGTACCGTGGCAGGTGTAGGTTCCGGGGGTTGCCGACAGCCTGGCAGTCCACACAACAGCATCGGCAGCAGTAGCAGCCGGGTTATTAGTTTCATCCTTGATGCAGCTTATCGGTTTCGTTCAACGATCAGAAATGTACGAAGAGGGCGATTATGGCACGCGTTTCATCTCAGAGTCGCTGAGTCCGGGGGTGGACATCGACAACGTATTGGCATCTTTTCGGGTCATCGTGCTTTTGCGGTACTCGACCGTTTTACCGTCTGAAAACCGGACGATCTGGTCGTAACTCCATACTTCAGGTGCAGCCGTAGTCGATACGTTACGCCAGTAGTCTTCGCCCACCACGAACTTGAACTGCGTGTTGTTGGTGGGCACTTTAGTGCCTTTGGCGGTTTTCGTGGTGGCGTCGAAGACGCATTCAGCACCGTTGGCGTATTGCCAGGTTCCTTTCAGAAAAGCGTATGGATCGGGGGTAGGCTCAGGTTCTGATTTCTTACAGCTTTGCGCGATAAGCCCGATCAGCAGGCTAATACCAAGAAGAACAAGTGATATTGGTTTCATGATAATAATGTGAATTGTGGATTTGGTTTCCTGACTGTAGAACTGGTTTGTTTTTGGCCAACGTCTGCCTGACAAGGAAAGCGAAACGTATGTCAGGATAACCTTATTGATATAGGCTGAGCGCACCCGGATAATACGCCTTTCCGTTGATGAAGGCGGTAACACGTGTTGTAGGGGGAGCCGCTGTTAAGGGGATCGTCGCGCGTAGCACTCCCGTCGACGGATTCAGCACAAACAACTCCTTCGATGGACTGGTGCTGCCTGCCGTGGCTCCCAGTACGTACAGGCCATCGCCAGCTAATGTCGGACTCGCGTCGCGGTTGACCGCCGGATACGACCATCTACGCGCGCCATTGATACTATCGAGGGCGTATAGAATACCTCCGCCATCAATGGCATACGCCAAGCCATTATCGATTACAAAACTGGTGCTTGGATAGAAATTAGCACTGGGCGTAGCATATTTCCAGACTAGTCTACCCGTTGCCACATTGATAGCCGATAAATCGAACACTTGATTGACATAAACAACTCCACCGACAAGGGTCGGATGGTCGTAGTAACCGATCCGACCGAAATTCCATTTGGGTTTACCCGTTGACGATTCAAAGCATACCAACGCGGAATCGACCGTTGATCCAGCTCCTATCAGATTACCATCGGAAGCCATTGTCTGAAGTAAACCAACCGATCCTCTTCCTCTACGTCGCCACTTCAGTGTGCCTGTATGTATATTGAGCGCAAAGAGGGCTGGATCGTTGCCATAAGAAGCCGCGATTACCACATCTTTATCAACCGCAGGTTGTTGCTGAATACCGCCCCCGGCTTTGTAAGCCCATTTCTGTGTACCTGTGCCGGCATCGATAGCGTAAACCATATTCGTTCCATCGGTCGTAGCATAAGCGATCCCATTCTGAACTGTTACGTTCGCGTTGGAATTTCCTGCTTTAAATTCCCATCGAATACCGCCAGTTTTCGCGTCGAGCCCCCAAACACTGGTTCCACTTCCGACAATGACTTTATCACTTACAATAAACGGAGCATACTTTGTGTAACCGAGCGTCGTATTCTGCCAGACGATAGCACCGTTGGCTGCATCCATAGCGACCATCCCCTTATCAGTACCATAATAGAGGAAACTGCCACTCGACGCAACAGCCCGAGGATCAGTTTTCAACTGCGCTACCGCCCCATACCCCGTGCCCTTCTCATTGGTCGCATACGCCCGAACGTAGTACATCGTGTTGGCTTCAAGGCCCGTCAGGTTACTGCTGATGGTGAGTGGAAACGGGCCGCTGGTCGTTCCTTTTTCAGTTTTACTGTCTGATAAGGTGGGGGTTTGAACCGTTTTGCTGTAAACAAATTCACGCTGGTGGATGGGGGCAGCCCCGTTGGCAGCAATCACAGCCGACACCGTGGCCGAGCTACTGGCAATGCCCGACCCGGTTGGGGCTGTTGCACCGATGGATGGGCTGCCAGTTATCGTAGTGGTCGTACTGCTGCCGGGATTGGTCGTGCCGCCGGGTTTGACCGGGTCGGGATCAGCTTTTTTGCAGTTTTGCAGGCCCATGCCTAGGCCGATCAGCAAGGCCAGCCAGGCGAAAAAAAACGATGCAGATTTCATGGTGGAGATAGAAGCGAAAAGCCAATTGGTTACGCATCAAAATTCAGCAGCACGACTGGGGGATGAAATCCCATAAAAGGGGGATAAGCGGAGTATGTGGCGATATTTTCAGCCTAATATCCCAAATCGATAGCAGCGAGAACGGGCACGTGCTAAGAACAATACAGGCATCTGCTTACCAGAAAATCAAAGTATGTAGTCAGGCTATCGTTTGTTTCTTTTATTCAGCTATATAGCGACTAACTATCCACCCACCAGCCTGCATATGCCACCGTTCCTTCATCAGTCATCAGTCCAGCTTGTGCTAAGCAGTATGGTTAGCATGATGATTCTATATGTCGTCTTCAGTTATATAATTCACCGACAGGCTATTTATCTGTATTATTCACTCTACATGAGTGCAATGCTTCTGTATATCCACGTCCGTTCGGTTGCTGGGCAAACGAGCTACCTGCAAGGCTGGGAAACAGGGCTGGAATCAGTTGCCTTTCTGTGTTATATTCAGTTTGCGGTTTCACTTATGCAAATCAGGCAAAACGACACCTGGAGTTACCAGCTTCTGAAAACAATGGCCTGGGTACTGGGCGTTAGTGGCTTGCTTTCAGTGAGCCTGCACCTGACTCAGTTTCATCCGGAACTAATTCGCTGGACCCACCTTCTTTCCCGATCGTATCTGGTCGTTTGCACTGCTGCTATTCTCCCCCGGCTAGCCCGAATCCGCCATGTATCGCTGCCTTATTTCATTGCTGGTACAGGCTTATTTATTTCATTCAGCACGATCAGTCTGGCGTACGTAGTAAACCCGGCCTTATTTTCGCTGTCGCCCGATAATGCGTTTTCCTATCCACTGACGTACATGCAACTGGGGGTAATGACCGAAGTGCTCTGTTACACGATGGGAATTTCTGTACAGCATCGACAGACCGAGCAGGAAAAGATTCAGTATCAGGCGCACCTTATTGAGCAGTTGCGGGAGAATGAACGCAGGCAAACGAAATTGAATCGCCTGCGCGATGAAATTGCCCGTGATCTGCACGACGAGATGGGGTCGCAGTTGAGCAGCATCAGTATTCTAAGCCAGACAGCTGTCCGGTATGTAACCGACGAGCGGGCTCACAGACAGCTGACAACGATTGGCGAAACGGCCCGCCAGGTCATGGATAGTATGCGCGAGATTGTCTGGAGTCTTAACTCATCGAGCGACACGATCCAGCACGTTGGCTTACGCATCCGCGAAACAGCCTGTGGCCTCTTCAGTGAAAGTCCGGTTCAGCTTCATATGAATCTGAGTGACGCTGTCGCCTTGCATGCACTCACTCAGAAACAGCGACGGGAACTGCACCTGATCGCCAAAGAGTGTCTGACAAATAGTTTACGCCACGCGCATGCCCAGCATGTATGGTTGACTTTAGTAGCTAATGCTGACGGACTGCTATTTACGATCCGGGACGACGGAAGGGGATTCGTCAGTATAGACGAAACAAGTGGCCTGGGTTTACGGAATATGCGCCAACGGGCCGCCCAGATGGGTGCTACATTCTCGGTAGAATCCGAACCTGGTGCAGGAACGACCATCCGACTTCAATGTATGAGTGTGGTAGAACCCGATAAAATCATCGTCTCCCGTCACAACGCATTTCCCCTGGAAACCACTTAGAGCGCTGGATCACTGTCGGTATTTTGAAATAGCCTCAACAACCGAATGTACCTGTAATTTCTCATAAATCCGTTTGACGTACGTTCGAACCGTTTCAATACCAATGCCTAACTCGGCGGCTACGAGTTTGTAGCTCATGCCCTGCGCCAGATAATGCAGTACCTGGCTTTCGCGGCTGGTTAGCTGATCCAGATTGACCGATCGCGGTGTACGGCCCGAAAATGTCTGTATCACCTTCCGCGCAATGCTTGGCGACATCGGCGCCCCGCCCGCGTAGACCGACTGAATCGCTTCGATCAGTTGATCTGGCGGGGTTTGCTTGAGAAGATAGCCCGACGCACCGGCGCATAAGGCCCGGAATACGCGATCGTCATCGTCGAAAACAGTTAACATCAGCACGTCGATGGTGGGAAACTCCCGATGCAGACTGAAAACGGCCTGTATCCCATCTCGTCCGGGCAAGTCAATATCCATCAGGATGACATCAGGCTGAAGCTGATAGGCCAGGCCGTTTGCCTGCAAGCAGTCACTATAGGCGCCTACCAGTACACACCCGTCAGCCTCACCAACCAGCAGTGCAAGTGCTTCACGTAGTGGCATATTATCCTCAAAAATCAGAACACGAATCGGCATGAGACTGTCGGAAAAGAAACGGGTAGTTCTGCTAGAAAGCAGTCACTGATTGGACTGTCGTCGGTTCGATAAAAGTAGGGCAGAACCCGATCAGACTGCCATCCCATAAAAGGGGGATATACTGTTGCCAGCCGCTATGTATACCGCACCACACACACTGGATGATCGCCGTTTTAATAATAGTAATCAAAAATATAATTTTTACGATATAAAGAACCGTATTACTACGTAAGCCCTTCGAAACCTGTACCTTCGTGCACTGAGTCATCTGCGTCCCGTTCAATGCCGCTGATTGTTCCGTCGACGTACCAGCCACCAGCTTTGCTATGGACTGGTCACCTGCAAACCATTGTTCCTTCACTGTTTCGGAAGGTGTCGGTTGCTTACGTCCGCGAACGCATCGAAACACCCGACGACGACTTTCTGGACCTCGACTGGGCAGTCCAGCCGGGGGCAGTCCAGCCGGGGGCAGTCCAGCCGGGGATTTACCCATCTGACGGGTCTGAAGCGCAGCCGCTGGCAGAACGTCAACTGGTAATTCTGTCGCACGGACTGGAAGGGAGTTCAGGAAGCACATACCTCGCCGGTATGGCGCGTCACCTGAGTCAGAACGGATTCGATTGCCTGGCCTGGCACTACCGCTCGTGCGGGGGCGACCTCAACCGGCAACAGCGGTTTTACCACCTCGGCGACACCGATGACCTGCACTTCATCATCACCCACGCGCGGGCTAAAGGCTACGCGTCGATGCACCTGATCGGGTTTTCGGCCGGGGGCAGCATCACGCTCAAATACCTTGGCGAACGCGGCACAACCCTTAACCTGGCCGTTCGGCGGGCCGTTGTGTTCTCGGTACCGGTCGACCTGATTGGCTCGTCGGACCGGCTGGAGCAGTGGGACAGCCTGATTTATAACCGCCGGTTTAGCCGGTCGCTCAACGCGAAAGTAGCGCGCAAAGCGGCTGTAATGCCGGGCGTCTTTCCCCTCGATGCGGTTCTGCAATCGCGCCGGGTGCGGCAGTTCGACGAGGTGTTTACCGCCCCGATGAACGGCTTTCGCGACGCCACCGACTATTACACCCGCAGTAGTTCGCTCCAGTACATACCCAACATTACCGTTCCGACGCTGCTTGTCAACGCCCGGAACGACCCGTTCCTGTCGCCGACCTGTTTCCCGGAATCGCTGGCGCGGGAACTGGCCAACGTCTGGATGGAGTTTCCCGAACAGGGCGGTCACTGTGGTTTCCCGGCGGCAACGGGCGGTATCAACGGTACGTATTGGTCGGAACGGCGGGCACTGGAATTTTTGACGCAGTCCTTCGACTGAGTACGGTCGAAGGGAGATTTTAAGTCACGAACTGTTATCGGCCCGCCTGTGAAGCCGGGTTTATCTATATGCTTACCAAGACACCAGAACAGACGTTTTTCGTCATCGATTTCGACAGCACTTTCACGAAAGTCGAGGCCCTCGACGTACTGGGAGAACTATCACTCGTTGGCCGGCCCGACCGCGACGACGCCCTCAATCAGATCAAGACCATCACCGACCGGGGCATGGCAGGTGAACTGTCGTTCACGGAGTCGCTCGAACTGCGGCTAAAGCTGTTGCGCGCCCACCGCGATCAACTCCCAGCCCTGATCGAAGCCCTGATGGGTAAAATCTCGGATTCGTTTCAGCGGAACCGGGACTTTCTAGTCGAGAACGCCGACCACATTTATATTGTCTCGAACGGGTTCCGCGAGTTCATTGTACCGGTCGTAGCCTCACTGGGCATCAAAGCCGATCATGTGCTGGCTAACACGTTTGTCTATGACGAAGCAGGCAACATTGTCGATTTTGACCGCAGCAACCCGCTGTCAGCTAACGGCGGTAAGCCACAGGTGATTCGGGGGCTGGAGCTGGCCGGTGAGGTTTATGTCATCGGCGATGGCTACACCGATTATGAGATTCGGGAGTCGGGCGCAGCCGCTCGTTTTTACGCTTTTACCGAAAACGTGCTGCGGCCACGCGTCGTCGAAAAAGCAGATTTCACCGCACCTTCACTCGATGAATTCCTATACCACAACAACCTGAGCCGGAGCCAATCGTACCCCAAGAGCCGAATCAAGGTCCTACTGTTGGAGAACGTTCACCCGGTGGCCGTACAGTTGTTTGAGCAGGAAGGGTTTAACGTCGAGATTCGCAAAGGCGCGCTGGACGAAGACGAACTGATCGAAGCCATCCGCGACGTGTCGATTCTGGGAATTCGCTCGAAAACTAACGTCACGGCCCGCGTCCTCGAACACGCCAACAAGCTGATGACGATCGGTGCGTTCTGCATCGGTACCAACCAAATCGACCTGACGGCCTGCACCGAACGCGGTATAGCCGTTTTCAATGCACCGTACAGCAACACCCGCTCGG
>JAKONH010000636.1 GCA_022702045.1 Spirosomataceae bacterium | reverse complement strand
GAGCAAAATGCACGGCGACTGCCGCATCGACCGCATTACCACCCGCCTGCATGATCGCTACCCCGACGTCCGATGCCTCCGGGCGAGCCGACGCGACCATGCCATTGCGCCCGATGACCCCCTTTCGATCGGAGTAGAACGGGCTGTTTTTAGCGGTTTCGTCGCTGTATTGGTAAACGCCCTGCCCCTGCCGAACGCCACCCGCCTGTCCGCTTGGCGACTTTGTGGTTTTACAAGCTGTAACAACGAGCCCGCCGATGAGCAGACAGGCAGCATACTGATATAGTTTTTTCATGAAATCGTAGGTAGTACAGGTTGATGGAAACCCTAAACTACAAAAAAGGCCAGTTTGCCTGCGCGTCCCGCAATCGTATATTCTATCGACCGTCTATCCGGTTGCCGGCTAAGCTTATCGAAAACACATTGGGCGGCAACGCCTTTGTTTGTTTCTTTGTTTGATTTGCAATCCCCATCGACAGCATGTCTTTTTTACGTCAGATTCTGGAAAGTTTTCGGTTTGCATGGCAGGCGCTACGCTCGAATCTACTGCGTACGCTGCTCTCACTGCTGGGTGTAACGATCGGAATCTTTGCCATCATCGCCGTCTTTACGCTGGTCGATTCGCTCGAACGTAACGTAAAAACCAGCCTGTCGTTTGTCGGTGACCGCGTGGTGTATCTCAGTAAGTGGCCGTGGTCGTTTGGGGGCGAATACCAGTGGTGGAAATACTTTCAGCGCCCTGAGACGAAATACAGCGAATTTCGCTATCTGAACGATCAGCTTGAAAATGCGCAGGCGATGGCGATTCTGGATTTTAAGCGAACGGTTGTCAAATACGGCAACAACAGTACGTCGTCGCAGATACAGGGTACTACCTACGATTATAATCAAATTTCTGACGTATCGATCGCCAGCGGTCGGTATTTCACCCCACAGGAAATGGCCGTTGGTCGGCCGGTAACGATTATCGGCGCGACCGTTGCCGACGACTTGTTCAACGGACAGGAAGCCGTTGGTAAGACCATCAAGATCAGCGGTATGAACTTTCTAGTGATCGGCGTACAGGAACTAAAGGGTAAGAGTCTGGTCAGCGTAGGAGGTAACCAACCCGATATCAAGTGTATCATCCCCTACCTGATTTTCTCAAAGCTCTTCAACTCCGGCATTCCTACCTTCGACGTCGCGATTAAGGGTTACGAAGGTGACGAGGGACTACTCGAACTCGAAAGCGAAGTGCAGGGGCTGCTACGTGCCCGGCGCGGGTTACGGCCGACGCAGGAAGACAATTTCGCCATCAACCGGCCCGAAGCAGCGGTTAAGTTTGTCGGCGCCATTTTTACTGTCCTGACGTTGGCAGGCTGGGTTATCGGTGGCTTCTCCATTCTGATTGGTGGCTTTGGCATTGCCAACATCATGTTCGTATCAGTAAAAGAGCGTACCAACATCATTGGTATTCAGAAGTCGCTGGGCGCCAAGAATTATTTCATCCTGTTTCAGTTTCTGTTCGAAGCCGTGCTGCTTAGTCTTGTTGGTGGTTTGGGCGGTATTGTGCTCGTCTACTTGCTGTCGCTAATTCCGTTTGGCACGCTGGATTTACAACTTACTACGAGCAACATCCTGCTGGGTTTGGGCGTTTCGAGCGTCATCGGCATCTTATCCGGCATTATCCCGGCGTTTTCGGCTTCCCGGCTTGATCCGGTCATCGCGATTCGGGCTAAATAAGGCAGAAACGTACCTATCCAACCCGTACACGCAAACATTTTATCGGGGTGGCCGTTGCTATCAGTTGACGTATTACCAAACAAATCGTCTATCTGAGCGTATCAACCGCAACTAAACAACCACATTCATGCGCGGATTACTGTACTTCCTACTTTTCCTATTCGTCGTTCTCGGTGTACTGTACGTGCTCACCGGCTGGAGTTTCAGCGACGGCGAACGAGCTGGCACCGTGTCTAAGTTCAGCCGCCGGGGCTACATCTTCAAGACCTACGAGGGTGTGCTGAACGTCGGTGGCTTCTCGGGCGAAACCGGCTCGTTGACACCCCAGTTTTTTGATTTCTCGGTGAAGGACGATAATGTCGCCAAGCAGATCACGGATGCAGTCAAGACAGGCCAACGGGTGACCCTGCATTACGAGGAAAAGATGCTCCGCTTACCCTGGAACGGCGAAACCAAATACTATATCACCAACGTCGAAGCGGTTACCCCACCACCGGGCGCTTACGGTTATCCTGGCCAACAGAATTACCCACAACAACAGCAGGGTTATCCACAGCAGAACTATTCACAACAGCCGGATCAGCAACAACCAGCTCAACAGCCGGCCGTATCTGATTCGGTACTGTAAGAGTTGGTTAGCGTGCTAGTAACTGATGCAAAAAGCGGGCGTTTTCTAGTGAAACGTCCGCTTTTTTGTCAGTAACGCCAACCGCTTTTCGGACGACTTGTGAGTACAAACTTTCGCAATACTAACTAATTGTCAGTCAACTAGTTGAGTTTCATTTTTTTGCCCTGAAAAATAGCCTCAGAGCCCCCTCTCTATTTTGAAAAAAGGCTTGGTTTTCTAGTCGTTTCTGGTTAATTTTATCTGTTTAAAAACAACCATCCCAACATGGCGAAATCAGATACGGCGCAAGCCACAGCATCTGCTAATGACAGTAAACTAAAAGCGCTGCAAACGACCAT
>JAKONH010000501.1 GCA_022702045.1 Spirosomataceae bacterium | reverse complement strand
ACAAAACCAACTGCCGGGTCGCTGAAGTAAGGCAGTACCTGATCGAGGAAATCGGGGACGGGGATGTGGTCTGGGTCGACAATCAGGCAAATGTCGCCCGTGGCCTGCCTGAGCGCGTTATTGATGTTGCCCGCTTTAGCGTCGGTGCGGTCGGTGCGCGTAACGTGCCGGACACCGAGCAGCGCACATTGTTCGCGCAGATAGGGATCGTTGGCTTCGTCGCACAGGTAGGTTGTATGCGGGTAGCGGATAGCCTGAATCGCCCGTAACGTGTTCAGCACCATCTCGTAGGGTTCGCCGGGACAATAGGTCGTCAGCACATCGACGGTATACGATTGTGTGTGCTGGGGCGGAGCCGGCGGAACAACCTGCCAGTAGTGATACCATTCGTGTAGCAGTCGCAAGAGCTTCAGGACGACGGAAAAGGTGAGCAGCGCGTAGAGCCAGCTGTAGCCGCGGTTACCCGGCTGAAAATATACCCACACAAACCCCCCCATCAATAGCAGCCCTACGACGATCAGGAGCCGGATTCGGCCGGTGTCGCGGGGGCGGTACAAAAAGTTGTAGTGTTCGTTGGGGGACGGCTGGGACTGAACAGGCCGGTTCATGGTGTGAAGCAGGGTTAGGTGCTGATAATCAGGTGAAGACAATGTGAATGGGAAGGCAAAGATACGCGCGCGGGTGGCGCTGATAGTTACATAATTCAGGGTTACATAGTGAGCCGGGGTGACCAGATAAAGCAAACGACTATCTAACAATAAGCCGGTACTGATTTCGGCCGGCTATCATTGCCAGATGCGTTTTTTTGTTTGTGTAGTAGGGGCAGTCAGTCTGCTGCTAATGAGTAGTTGTCGGGAGCAAGCAGGGCGAACGGTACCTGAGTCAGCGCCGGTTCGCATCGAGCAGCGGGGTAATGCAGCCGTATTGCTACGGCATGGACAACCGTATTTCATCCGGGGGGGCGGTGGCCATACCTATCTCGACCGACTGAAGGCCTGTGGAGGTAACTCGATTCGGATCTGGGACGACCTCGATGCGAGGGCTGTACTTGATGATGCGCAGCGACGGGGCATGACGGTGATGCTGGGTATCTGGGTCGAACGGGAAACCGATGGCTTCGATTATAACGACCGGGAAGCCGTAGCCCGGCAGTATGAGCGAGTTCGGCGGACGGTGCTCAAATACAAAAATCACCCGGCCCTGCTGCTCTGGTGCATGGGTAATGAATGGGCGCAGGATGCGACGAATTTTGCCGTGTTTGACGAAGTCAACCGGCTGACAGCCCTGGTGCATGAACTGGACCCCGGCCACCCGATTACCACGGCGATCTCCCCCGACAGCGGCCGCTCGATCTGGCTGGTACGCGAGCGTTGTCCCGAACTCGATATTCTCTCGGTCAACGCCTATGGTGTCATGGCGCAGCTCCGGCAGTTTCTGGATGAAGGCGGCTGGACGAAACCCTACCTGATCTCGGAGTTTGGTCCAAAAGGGTACTGGGAAGTGCCGCTAACGCCCTGGAAAACGCCTATCGAACCGTTGCCACAGGAGAAAACGACGTTCGTGCAGCAAACCTATCAGCAGTACATTGGTTCGCGGCCGCCGGGCTGTCTGGGCGCGTATATGTTCTACTGGGGCAGCAAACAAGAGGAAACGCACACCTGGTTTAGTTTCTTTGACGACAATGGGCGGGAGTCGGCACTGGTCGGGCTGTTGCAGGCATTGTGGACGGGGAAGCGGTCTGCCAATCAGGCGCCGGTTATCAGGGCCATACAAACTGATGGTAAGCCCGTGTCTTACGCTGTATTTGCCCCGGCTACGCAGCACCGGGCACTCGTGCTGGCGACTGATCTGGAAAGCGATTCTCTGACGTACTACTGGCAAATCAAACCGTCGGCCCGGCACACGTCCGATTATACTGATACGTCACTACCCGCTCTGAGCGGTCTGATGCACTCAGCGACATCGGCAGCGACAACGTTTCAGGCGCCACGCCAGCCCGGTGCGTACCGGCTCTTTGTCGACGTGTACGATACGCATAACCATGTTGCCTCGGCAAACCTGTCTTTTCAGGTGAAGTAACTACCTACTCCCTGATGGTAAGGCCGTACTTGGTCAGTAAACCGGGCAAGCTGTAGAGGGAGAACTTCGCTTTCTTCAACCGGTTCTCGTCGGGATCGAGGGCGATGTTGAACGAGGTTGTAAAGTCGGCCTGCGTCAGGTTGTTATCGTCGAACTTGGCCAGTTCAAGGTCGCATCGATCGAAGAGTACACTGGTCATGTCGCAGCGTACAAACAGGACGCTTTTGAGTGAGCATTCCACAAATTTTGCCTTCACCAGCCGACGGCCGACAAACAGGCTTTGATCGAGCTGGCATGTCTGGAAATCAACGTGAAAACCGAAGGTGTTGCAGCTGCCAAAATCAATGCCTTGCAGTACGCATTCACTAAACACCACGTCGTTGCACTGCGTGTTTTTGACGATCGCCCGACTCAGGTTACACTGCTCAAACCGGCAATCGATAAAGTTGGCGCCTGCCAGTAGGGCCTGCGACAGGTTCAGTTTCTGAAACGTGCACTGCTCAAACGTTTGTCCCGCCCATTGATTCGGTATGTCGTCCTGCGTATTGTAGTGCTGCCGATAATGCTCCATTGACTGCTTAGGTGAATCGCCGGGCGGCCCCGTGTGATTCGTCTGATTATTTTGATTGCTCTGATTTCTTTTGAATCACAGTCCATCAAAGTAACCACATAAATCGTAGTTCAAGATAAAGTCCGGAATAATCAAACCAGTCAGTGGTCATGACAAAAGCGACTGACGATAGGTTTTCAACTCGCTGAACGATAGTTTGTAATTCAGTGTCAGCAGGCCGTAGGTCAGGCCACCGAGCAGGACCTGGGCAATGGTGTTTATAATGCCTTCGTAGCCAACCAGCTGTTTGTACGCAAAGACAACCAGTACCATCATCAGGCAGAAGGCCGTGGGCCAGGCGATGTTGCGGAGAAAAGCACCGAAGAAATCGCCGATCAGATAGTGTACCAGCCCGAAGTTGGCGACCAGATTAAACAACGTTGCCAGCACGAAGGCAGCCGCAATCCCCATGACGCCGAAATAGGTACCGAGGTAATAAACCAGCGGGATTTTTACGACCAGTGTCACCAGGTTGAGGTAGAACAGCAGGTTGGGCTTGCCCTTGGTGAACGCCAGCGTGAACAGGGGGTGGCTAAGGCAGGTAAACCAGCCGACAAAGACGAACGGACGAATCAGTTCGATGGTCTTGTCCCAGCCGGGACCGTACACCAGCGGAACCACACTTTCAGCCGTGATGTATAGCCCCGCCAGTAGCGGCATGTTGCAGTAACTGACGAAGTCCAGAATTTTCAGGTACGACTTTTTCAGCTCAGCCGTGCTGTCTTTCATCTTGGCCAGAATCGGATAGGCCACCTGCAAAATGATCGGATTTAGTTTGGTAATCGGGAAGATCGAGAGCTGGTACGCGATTGTGTAGTAACCTAACAGCTTGACACCCAGCATACCGCCGATAAAGATGTTGTCGGCATTAGACTGGGCAAAACCAAGTAGGCCGTCGCCGAGATTGTACAGCCCGAACCGCAGGTGCTCGCCGATGTTACGCAGGTCAAGAGCGAGTGTCGGCAGGAAATACGGCAGGCCGAAAAGTACTTGAAAAATGGTCTTGACGGTCTGATTGATTAGCGAGCCAATAATGAGCGACAATTCGTGGTAGCCATTGTACGCCAGCAAAATCGTCGCAATCGACCCGATAACCGTGCCGGCGATATCGATGATCGCAACGGACCGAAACTTCAGCTCCTTCTGAAGCAGAAACAGGTAAAGCTGCCCGAAATAAACGATCAGAAAGTAATATGACGACAGATGTACGACCCCCGCTAGTTTGGGCTCTTTGTAAAACGAGACGATAAACGGGGTGCTCAGGTAGACCGCAACGAAAATGAGGGCACCCACTAGCAGGTTGAGAAAATACAGCGTCGACAGTACCCGCCGGTCGCTCTCCTGCTTGTAAATAATCGAGTTGGAGAAGCCCAGGCTGGAGAAAATGGTGAAAAAGCCGATGACCAGGTTGCTGATACTGACAATGCCAAAATCAGTAGGGTCGAGCAGGCGAGCCAGAATCGCCATTTGCCCAAACTGAAAGATGGTCGAAATCACCGTCGCGACGGTGATCCATTTGCCACCATTCATGGCCTTGTCTTTGTTACTCATTGGTTTGTCGACGGTGTACGTAGTACAAATTGGTTAGCCAGAAAACGAAAATAGTATAGACGCTCTTCTGTATAGACTGGGAAGCCGCGAAAGCGTCTCTATTGGGTATGAATAATTTTCCGTACTGTACGGCTTTGACCCTGTTGCACACTAAGCAGGTAAACGCCGTGCGGCAAAGTCGCCAAATTGATACGCCCGGACAGTGTAGGATCAGCTTTCACAAACTGTGCCGATTGCCGTAACTGACCTGTTATACTGTAGATGTCGACCCGGATGGGTTGTTCGCTATCGTTGGTCAGGACTATGTCGATGTAGTCGGCTGTGGGGTTGGGGAAAACCTGTAGCGACGACAGATCGGCATGGTTATCATCGATCAGCGGTGGTCCTGCGCCCGGCATCACGAACACGGGCGTCTCGCTGACGGGGATAGGCACCGTGCCGTTTCGACTGACGAGCCGGCTACGCGTCATCGTACTCCAGCCGGGCGTGGGGATGCACAACTGTACGGTATCGCCACGGGTTACGGGTAAATTGTACGTCCCCGTACGGCCCCGCTCGTCACCGATCAACAGTACGTAGGCGGAGCGTCGTTCGCCCAGCCCTGTTACGGTTGGGCCGGGCTCATACCGGTCGATGATCAGCCGGGCCGGGCCGTTGGTCACGCGGACCGTGTCGCTGAAGCGGTACGTCCCCAACAGGTTGTTGACCTGCCGGAGGAAATCGGCTGCGGGCTTGCGGCTCTTGTCGCCATTGATTAGTCCCATCGAGCTGAACTGCGTTGGATTTTTGGGGTCTTCGTCATACAACTGATAAAAAAACAGCCGGTCGATACCGACGCGGTTGTAGAGCAGGGCCGTCCGTAAAATCCAGTCGGCCTGCGTTTGTTCGACCGTCTTCCCACCGACGCCGATGGCCCGTAACGGGCTGCCGGGGTTGGTATCGTAGCCCGCTTCGGTAATCCAGACAGGCCGGTCGTTGGCCAGTTCGTGCGAGAGCTGTACGAAGGCTGCCGCCTGCGCGCCCACGCCCGATAGTTCCGGGGCGGCTCCACGCGTACCACCCCCATCCTGCGACGTCCCTGCGTCATTGGCGTACAGGTGCTGATTGATGATATCCCAGCAAAGGTCAATGCTACCATCGGACTTGTAGCCACGAAACTCGCGGCACCAGTCGACCATACCCCGCACGTAATCGGTGGTTGACGCAGCCAGTCCGCCAATGGCGACGAGCATGGCCGGATCTGCATTTTTGACGCCTACTCCTGGTCCCAGCGTGTTTTTATGCCCGTCGTAAAAGGCGGATAGGTTGGCTGCGTATTCGCGGGCGGTCTGGTAGGCTTTGCGGCCTTTCCAGGTCTTGTCGCGCTCGTTATCGCATTCGATATATCGAATCAGGCCTAAGCCAATTTTTGCCGAATTGATGCCCGCCCATGTTTTCACCGGGCTAACCGTAACCAGCGCCGGGTCGACTTTTTTGTTCTGACCGTAGCGGGCGGCATACTGAAACGCTACGCGTGCCTGCTCGATGTACGATGTAGGCTGGGTCAGGTCGCGGCCATAGATCGCCGGTACGTTTTCGTAATCGCGCTGCCCGTCTGGATAGGTGTTTTCGAGCCACTTCGGCAATGTTTTCAGACAGGCCAGCACCTCGATGCCTTCGGTCTGCATTCGTTCGTAGATAGCATCGTAATTCCAGTTGCCGCTAAGGGTAGGGTTGAACGTGTACTGTCCGGGTGTCGATTCCAGCTTTTCCCAGTCCATGTAGTGGCGAATGGCCGTGAATCCTTTCAGGGGTGGAATGCGGGTTTCGTCGACCTGCCAAGATGCTTCGGCGCTTTCGATGTTCCACTCGAAGACATTGACACCCAGTTGTTGCGCCAGGGGTGTGTTCCGGGTCGGCGCGGGTGTAGGGGACAGGCCGGGTTTGTAGCTTCCGTAAAATTCAAGTTCGGTGGGGTAGGCCCCCGACGTGTTGATAACCAGATAACGGGCACCCGTGACTGGCGTAGTAAGGGTAAACGCGTCGGGTTTGGTTGGGTCTGGCCCAACCCAGGTGTCATATTTATCCCCGATGAACCGGGCAATCGGAATGCGCTCCCAGGTGTCGGTGATGATCGAAATGGTCAGGGGCGCGTCGACGTTGGTGCCGTTGCCGTCGTACATGCGGATGCGCTCGATGGTCATCTGCTCACCGGTGCGCAGCGGGTAGTAGGCGTCGTAGTTCTTGAGCAGTTTACCGTAACCCGTGTTGACTTCCTGACTGGTATTGCCATCGAAAAGCCCGTCTAGCCCACTACCGACATTGTTAAGCTGTTACCATCGAGTGCCCACGATCGGAATTTTGGTGGTGTCGGTGGGGGCTTCTGTTCCGGTACTCAGTGCCAGCAGCAGCCGTGGCCAGGGCATCAGGAGTAGCAACAGCGACAATACCATCCCCGTCGAAACGAGTAGCTTTTTCATCAGACAAGTATGTGTAGCCCGATGGGTTATCCGGGCGGGTTAGTCAGGTACGCGTACTACAGGGCCGGGCGACCAGATCGCCCGCTACGTTGTCAGCGTGTCAGCATAACCTGACCACGATGCACAATGGGTTTATCATTGGGGTCGGCGCCCGTCTGCCGATACGTCAGCAGCCAGGTATAGGCACCGGCTAAACAAGGTGTCCCTTTATCCGTACCGTCCCAGCGCTGATCAAGCGAGTTACTGTAAAAAACCGGGCTTCCCCAGCGGTCATAAACGGTCATGGTAAACGCCGTAGCGCCCGTGAGAAAAACACGCAGTACGTCGTTGGTACCATCGCCGTTGGGCGTAAACACATCAGGGATGAACACCGGCATGGCCGGACAAGACGTACATTGTTTTACCTGTACGTCGTCGATAGCCATGTCGTTTCCGCAGCCCAGGTCGCCCTGATTGTTGATGAGTTTGATGATGACGCCCTCCGTCGATGCCGGGGTGGTAAACAAGGTCGCGAAACGGTTCCAGACGGGTGTAGTGCTCAACGGAATCGAGCCAAAATCGATGTTTTGTAAGACTGTGCCGTCGGCGGCTTCGACGCGTAGTGTCAGGTTGGGCAAGATCGGATCGGTACAGATGCCTGGTCGCAGCAGGTTAATGCCCCAAAGCGAGAATTCGTAGGTCGTCTGTCCGCACAGGCCAGTAGCGGGTTGTGCGAAGACTTCTCCGGCACCCGGCGCCCCGTTCACAACCATCATTAGCCCGCCCGTATCACCCGGCGTATGATCCTGGGAGATCGTGTGCCAGAGGTTGTTGTAGCACGAGCCGTCGATGTGATCTGTCAGTGAATACTGCCCGTCGAGGGGACAGGTAATGGTTGTCAACTGATAGCGGGTACGGTTACTGAGCGAAGCTGGGGAGCCTGGTCGGCCAAACGATTCGTCGACGGCCAGTTCGGGCGGACCGCCCGTGCAGGATTGTGCCTGTAGGGGTGAGCCGAATAATGTGGTTACTATAACGGCCCATCCCAACAGTTGGCATGTGAACCAGGCGGACCTGATTAGTTTACTACATCGATGGGTTGGGATATGCATGACCATACTTGTGACGAATTAGTGACCATATCGTCACTTGCCGGGTCCAGTAAGTTAATGGGCTTAGCCTACTGTGTGGTCAGTATGTTTAGGCTGCTATTTTTGTCAAAACGATGAATCAACGCGCGACGAATGGCCTGGGTAACCTGTGAGTTGGTTGAACTGATACAATGGGAACCGATCGGCGCGGATCTCTCGGCAGGACCGGCCGTATTCGGGCTTTCCATCAGCGATATGCCTCCCCCCACCGATGACCAGCTAAGCAGCCTGACCCCCGAAGAATGGCAGCGGGCCGATCGATTCCGACAACCTGCCGATCGGCTGCGGTTTTTCCACGGACGGCGGCTGCTGCACTGGGTCAGCTACCACCTGACGGGACATCCGGCTCAACTGCTGACTGGCCCTTACGGTAAACCCGACTTCCCGGCTGATACGGGCTGGCACGTCAACCTCACGCATGCCGGTGACTGGGTATTGGTCGCAGTCGATCGACAGCCGGTTGGGGTCGACGTCGAGTCGTTTCCGGCGAACCTGTTACTCGACACCCTGTTACCATCAACCTGTAGTGTGGCTGAGCAGCAATACGTGCGGGGAAGTAAAAACGCCACGGCCGCCTTTCTTCAACTCTGGACGCGTAAGGAAGCGTTGCTGAAAGCTATTGGACGGGGGCTGGTCGATACGCTGGATACCGTACCCGCGCTGAATGGCCGGACGTTTATTCCCGATGATATCGACGCTAGTGAATCTAATTGGTGCGTGGACAGCTTTTCCGTCGATTCAGTACACGTTGCGGCCGTCGCCTATCAGTCTTTTTACGAATTACCGACCTATTATCGGCTAACGGCATCTGATTTGTTAACGTATCAACGGTTTGGGTGACCGAGCCACCGTGCGTCGGTCATATAGATAGCCGTACC
>JAKONH010000609.1 GCA_022702045.1 Spirosomataceae bacterium | reverse complement strand
CACCCCACGTGGCGGAAACATGGCCGTTACGCAGGATGGTAAAGTCTGGATTATCGGCGGGGAGACCGTGCAGACACTGTCGCATAATGAAGCCGAAGCCCTCGACCCCAAAACCAATACATGGGTTAAAACTACCCGTATGAATCAGGGGCGACATGGCACAGGTGCAGCGGTCTATAACAACCAGATTTACGTCGTTGCCGGCTCAGCCAACCACGGCGGTGGCCCGGAGCTGAATACGGTAGAGGTGATGAAATGAGTTTAAAGTTTGATGTTCAAGGTCAGCTATCGCACTGTGTGACGATGCGCCGGCCAACGTTAAACAGTGAACATCATCCCTCAAACCAGCGAAGCGTACACCCCCAAATACTGCCGGGCTGTGGTTTGCCAGGTGAAGCGGGCAGCATGCTGCCGGATACTATCGGCGCGGCCATATCGTTCATAGTCGATCATGCCTTGCCGGTAAACCGTTTGTAACGTGTCGGCTATAAAGTCAGGGAAGTAATAAGCCGCATCGCCACCGATTTCTGGTAGGGCCGTTCGTGTCGACAGAAACACGGGTTTACCAAATTGCATTGCTTCTAGGAGGGGTAAACCGAACCCTTCTGCCAGTGATGGATGCACCAGCGCCTGGCAGTTTCGCAGATACCATCCCTTGTCTGTCTCCGATACGGTTCCTAATAGCCGAAGTCGATCGTTTACACCGGCCGTCTGCGCCTGTTGCTGCATTTGTGCGACATAGTCCGGGTCATCGTGCCGGCCGATCAGGATCAGTTCCAGATCGGGGTTTGCTTCCAGCAACGGTACCAGCACGTGGAAATTCTTCTTCGCATTTAAATAGCCAATGCCCAGCAAAAATGGCCGGGTTGGCCGGTAGTCCGGTACCGCTGTCACAGCCGCCGGTATCGGATCAACGCCGTTATAAATGACGTATACGGGTTTATCGCCGACGAGGCAATGTGCCAACACGTCGTTTTTTGTAAACGCTGAAATACACACCAATGCGTCACTACGATCAATGAGCGCCTGCGTCAGACCCATCCGTTTGTGTCGTATGGCGAGTGGTTCGTCTTCATGCAGCACGTTTAAATCGTGAATCGTCAGCACCACCTTCGTCTGCGGGAACCGGTGTCGATCCGGCACGATGCGCCCTAGCTGAAACGGTGCGTGCCAGACCCGGCAGTCGCGCAGAAAAGGCTGGTAAACAGAATGCCACCATTTTTCAACAATATGGTACGGGCGCGGGGGCAGTTGCAGCCGTCGACGGGGGGGCAGATAGAGCTGAATGGGTGACTGGTCAGCGTCTGTCTGCTGTTGGTTAAGGTGTTCGCTCAATTGTCGACAGTACTGATACAGCCCTGTATGTGGGTGTTTCATCGGTCCACAATCCAGAATAATTTTTCCCATGTAATCGAAAGATAGCATTTCGCTACCCGTATTGATCATATTTGTACAACCATATGGCTCATTTTTGAGTCTTGCTGTCGGAGAGCGATTGATTTCGGCTCTGTCGTCCTAAGCCTGAACCCTTATTGCGGCATTTGCCAGTGTACTAGGTGTACACTGTTTGGGAATGATATACGTTCTGGTATATGACCCCTTGTCGCTATGCGCTGATTCTAGGCTTATCCATACAAAAGCTATTATGACCCGTGTTATCTTCGATTGTGAACGTATGAAGTACGTCAATACCGGGCTGTATTATTACTGTCTTAACCTCGGCAAGGCGCTTCAGCAAAACATCATTCGGGAGCAACTGGCCATTTTTGGTCCGACGCACGCGCAGTCTGCGTTTGGCTCGTCGCTACCCCTTATCCAGCAGCATTCGCTGCAAAAATTCATGATGCCATCAGTTGATCCGTTCCACCTGTGGCACAGTACCTACCAAAGTTCCGACTACATTCCGCAGCGGAATCGTAAGATCAAGGTATTATTGACAATTCATGATCTGAACTTTCTGCGGGATGACAAACCCGCCTACAAAACAGCTCGCTATCTGGCCCAGATTCAGCGCAACATCGACCGGAGTGATGCCATTGTCTGTATTTCGGAATTCAGCAAAAATGACGTGCTGACCCATTGCGATACGCATGGAAAACCCATCTACATGATCTACAACGGCACCAATGACCTGCCTAAACCGTTGCTGGCCGCCCGCTCCTACCGCCCCAGAACGCCGTTTCTGTTTAATGTAGGGGTCATCACCCGCAAGAAAAACCAACATAGGATTCTACCCCTGCTGCAAACCAACCCTGCGCTGGAACTGGTACTGGCCGGGCGGCACGACGACAAAGACTACGCGCACTTTCTACGGCAGCACGCATCGGAGTTGAATGTAGAGGATCGGGTTCACTTGGTGCATGAAATTACGGACGAAGAAAAGTCGTGGTATTACCACAATTGTCAGGCGGTGGTCATGCCGTCGCTGGCGGAGGGCTTCGGTCTGCCCGTAACCGAAGCGATGTCTATTGGAAAACCCGTATTTTTGTCAAAGAGTACAGCACTGCCTGAGATTGGCAAAGACCTGGCGTTCTACTTTGACGACTTTGATAACCTGCACGACGACTTTATGGACGGTATGCAGCGTTACACGAATGCGGGCAGTCAGATGCAGGAGGCCATGATTGCGCACAGTGCTAGCTTTAACTGGACCGATGCCGCTCGTAAGTATATTGAGGTGTATCGGTCAATGACCTAACGGCTCACGATACATACAGCGAATGAAGATTTATAAACGGTTAATGGCCTACGCCCAGCCTTACGGGCGTTTTTTGACTCCTTTTATCTTATTTACCCTGATTAGTGTGGTTTTCAACGTGTTCCAGTTCGCGTTGATTATTCCCCTGCTCAACTTTCTATTCAATCCTATAAGCACGGCCGATGCGGCCCGCTACGCGGTAAAGCCGACCTTCAGCGTCACACCGACCTACGTCCACGATCTGTTTTACCACCTGCTTTATCAGGCTAAGACAACCAACCCGATGTATGCCCTATACGTCATCGCGGGATCGATTGTTATAGCGGTAATTATGACGAACCTGTTTCGATTTATGGCGCAGCAGACCCTTCTCAGCGCTCGGACACTACTGGTCAAGCGATTGCGGGAGGCTCTTTTCGAAAAAATCAATCACCTGCACCTAGGTTACTTCACAAAGGAGCAAAAGGGTGATCTGTTATCGCGGCTCAACGGTGACGTATACGCCATCGAAAGTGTTGCGAGTAGCTCCGTCGAAGTCGTATTCAAAGAGCCGTTTATGCTCATCAGCTACTTCATTGCCCTGTTTGCTATCTCCTACAAGCTGACGCTGTTTACCCTACTGATCATCCCGATTTCAGCGGTCGGAATTTCGGCCGTTACCAAAAAACTTAAAAAGGAAGCGAAGGACGTACAATCGTCCATGGGTCGTATGCTGACGCTCATGGACGAGACGTTGATGGGCATGCGTATTCTGCGGGCCTTTAACGCTACGCCGTTCGTATTGGATCGTTTCGCCGTAGAAAATGACTTCTACCGCAAGGTCAGTCTCGACAGTTTCAAACGGCGTGAATTAGCTCCAGCTTTTTCGGAAGCGTCGGGCGTGTTTGTGGTAGCCTGTATTCTGGTATTCGGCGGTAGCTTGGTCCTAAGTAGCCAGAGCGAATTACAAGCCAGTTCCTTCATCGCCTTTATCGCCATTTTCTCGCAGGTAATCCGCCCGGCCAAAGCGATTGTCGTTGCCATTACCAATATTCAGCAGGGACAGGCCGCTGGCGAGCGCGTCGTTGAACTGCTCGACAAACCCATCGAAATTCAGGATAAGCCTGACGCCCGGCCGATGCCACCGTTTCAGCACGAGATTGTGTTCGACAATGTAAGCTTTCAGTATGGCGAGAAACCGGTCCTGAAAAATATCAGCTTCAAAATTGGTAAAGGCAAAAAAATCGCGCTGGTCGGACCGTCGGGTGTGGGTAAGTCGACTATTGCCGATCTGATTCCGCGCTTCTACGAAACCAATCAGGGCCATGTCACCATCGACGGTGTCGACGTGCAGGACTTCAAAATGGAATCACTACGGGCGCAGATGAGCTTTGTGACGCAGGAAATCATTCTGTTCTACGACACGATTTTCAACAACATTGCGCTCGGCAAGCCCGACGCCAAGCTGGAAGACGTGATCGAAGCGGCCAAAGTTGCTAATGCACACCAGTTTATTATTGACACCGAAGATGGTTACAACACCGTCATCGGCGACCGCGGTATTCGGCTCAGTGGTGGCCAGCGGCAGCGACTGAGTATTGCACGGGCCGTCTTTAAAAAACCGTCGATTCTAATCTTAGACGAAGCCACTTCTGCCCTGGATCTGGAATCGGAAAAGTCGGTGCAGGACGCCCTCGACAACCTGATGGAAGGCCGCACGACGCTGGTCATTGCCCACCGACTCAGTACCATCCGCGAAGCCGACGAAATCCTGATTATGGAAAAGGGGGAGATTATCGAGCGGGGTAATCACTACGAACTCATCAATCAGGAAAACAGCATCTACCGCCGGCTCAACACCATGCACGAGGTGCTGCAATAAGTCTGTAAGAACGAGAAAAGACGTAAGAAGAAAGAGTGAGTTTGAGTTATCATCTTTTTCTTACGTCTTTTCTCGTTCTTCTCACTTGCTTATTTCTTACTCGCTGCGTAGTCGATTGCCTTATCGAACTTATCGAGTACAGTTTGCCAGGTGTAGTACTGCTGCACATACTGACGGCCGTTTTCGGCCATCTCACTTACATCGTGCGTCAGGATATTTGTAATCGCCGTTTCGAATTCGGTATAAGTATGGTAAGCATAGCCCGCCTGACTGGATTCGATGTGATCGCGCAGGATTTCGCAATCGGCGTTGGCAATAACGGGCACGCCTACCGCCATACTTTCCAGGGTTACCATCGACAGACTTTCGTGCGGTGACGGCATCAGCAACGCTTTCGCATTCATAAGCAGACGCGCTTTCACGTCTTCATCGACAAACCCCGCCGGAATAATATCGGGATGACTGGGAATCGTCATGAATGACTGTCCAACAAGTACCAGTTTCAGCGACGACGGGCGTTTCTTCTTATACCGAATAAACTGCTCGCACATCGTATCGCACCCCTTTGCTGCATCGATCCGACCGATGTAAAGTAGGTAGTCGGCGTCGCTGCCAATTAGCTCAGCCGTTGACTTTTCGGACACAGCGCGGGGCGGCTCGATACCAATTCCCACGATGTCGTTGTAAATCGACTCATTCTTAAACTGTCGGTGCACAAACCGCTTTTCGCCCGGTGTCAGGAAGAGGATAGCGCGCGGCTTGTTGAATAAAGGCGGAAAGACAGGGAAATAAATGGGCTTCTCGTCGTGCGCCGTCGGGATAAAAATCGACTTTTCGGGCGCTACGTATAAGCCCGCGACAGTCGGGTAGTAGAGATAAGTGATAAAAATCAGTGCGTCGTATTGCTGATGATTTTTCTTTAGGTAATCGATCAGGCCGGGCGTATAGGGTCCCTGATACTTTGGCCAGTTCTCAATACACTCAGCGATCGACGGTCCTTTTAGTGAATAGTAGTTTTTCTTTAGCCAGCCCCAGACGCCCCGCTTCCCCAGATCAGTCAGTTTGCGAAGCTGATGCTCCGTACGACCCGACAATTTAGACTGGCGTTCATATTCAGCCGCAAAACGATGGACGCGTACGCCATTGATCATGGTTGTTTCGGCGGGGTACCAATTGGCCCATGTCTGGTACTCCAATGCGCAGCTGGTCAGCACGTCGACTTCATAGGTCTGGGACAACCGTTCGGCCAGGATACGACAGAGGTATTCAGCTCCGCCATTGACTTCCACGCCGTAGCGCTGCACGATAAAGGCAATTTTTTTCATGGGTAAGTCACGACTACAATGCGTCGTACAGGTTGTTTTGTTGAATCTGCCGGGTTAGTGTTTTTTGGTGCATCAGGCAACAATCGTCCTGATCGGCCGGTAAAAAATGGCAGGTTTGCTGGCCCCTCAGTTGTTCGTGTAGCCGGTACTGCCACCGGATGTTGCGATCTAACCGAAACAGACGCAACTGATAGTCCGGGAAATTAATACGTCGGTCAGGCCCAAGCTGCCAGTTCCGCTGAATCGCGTATGCATCAGTCAGCCCGTCGACGTAATTAATCCGGGGAACGGCAAAACTGTCAATCTGACGATGCGCCCGGAGCGTCTCGTCAAGCGTACCGATCAGTCGTTCTCCCGGTACTTCATCGGCATCCAGTTGAAAGAGATAATCGCCTGACGCCCTGTCGATCAATTGGTTTTTGAACGTAGCAAAATCGCCATTAAGGCGGCTCTGGCTCCAGATCAGGTGAAGTACCGGGAGAACGACTGATCGGTACGCTTGACGAGACGCTCCGGGCGCATCGTCAGATTG
>JAKONH010000587.1 GCA_022702045.1 Spirosomataceae bacterium | reverse complement strand
GGCAGGTAATAGATGTTGGGCTGTGTGCAATTGATGGCCTGATTGCATTCGGGACAGTCGGGGTCCTGACAGTCGATCAGGTTATCACCGTCGTCGTCAATGCCATTGTTACAGATCTCGGTGGTTTGGGCTGACGCAGTTGTGAATGATAGATCAATGAAAAAAAGACCGAGCAGAAATGCGAGTAAGACTGATTTCACTAGTTAAGAGGAGGGAGATGCCTGACTAGCGGCAATCCCTGTGCCACGCGGCCTTCCTACGGCCGACTAGCGCGTAAAAATGATGTTTCGGTCTGGTGCGTGTACTGCTCGCCGGCTTTTACGGCTATGGGGAGTTTGTTTTCGGCAGGTGGTAACGGACACGCGTACCCCGGATTGTACGCGCAGTACGGGTTATAGGCTATATTGAAATCAAGCACCGCCTGGGTATCGGCCATCTGTTTTGGGTCGAGTTCGAGATAGCGCCCCCCGCCGTACGTTTCCTGGCCCGATGTCAGGTCGCGGAATAGGATCGAATAGGTCTCATCGACTTTGACAATCAGTAAGCGACACGTTTCTCCATTTAGTCGAAAGACGGCGTGGGCAAACTTTTCGTATACCTCCTCGCTGCCGTCGCTCATCCGAACAACCAATTTTTGTGTTTTGTCAGCAAAGGGCTCCAGCCGCGCCGTTACCCGGTAGGCCGGATCGGGCGCAAAATACGTCAGACCTTTAAACTGGGTCTTATCAGTGATGGGCGAGTCGGAGCCGCTGCGGAAGTCGTTATCTTTTTTGGTCCGCTTGTCCAGTAGTTCCTGTCGGTAGCGAACCGGATCGACCGATGCGTCGGCGCTGGTCGATTCACTAAAAAAGGTAACGTAAAGAAAGGCAAGCAGTCCTAACCCTAGTAGGACTGATAGTATGGTTCGGGTTGTCATGCGACGGGAATTGATAAGGCGAAATAAGCCGGTTCACACCAGATCATCACGTTTCGGCAGCGTTTATCTGACAGGAAGGGCGTGCTGAATAAGGTTAGCATTATTGTAACAACACGAAAACAATAAATGAATATATTTGGAGTCTGTCTACATAAGTAGTACAATCTACCACACGCTGCCTAATCTATCGACTGGAAAATTACCTAACCATTCTGCATGGCAAAACTTTACCAGCTGAAGACGTATTCATCCGAATCTGGCCATTTAACTGTCTTCGACGACATATTGCCGGGTGGAATACAACGTGTTTTTTACATCTACGGAGCCGGTGCACAGCCGCGTGCCGGTCACCGGCACGTGCAGACTGTCAATGCGCTGATCTGCCTGAACGGAAGCTGTCGCGTTTACAACCATAACGGTAAGCAGGAAACAACCTACTATCTGGCAGATCCACAGCAGTGCCTGGTACTAGACCCGGAAGACTGGCATATCATGGACGAATTCACCACCGATGCTGTCCTGCTCGTCGTATCGAATCACCCATACGATCCTGCTGACTATATCTACGAACCGTATTCAGGTAGCCGTCTGGTGGAGAAACCGGTGCTAGTGTATACTAAATGATCCCGTTTCTTGATCTGAAACTCGTCAATCTGCCGCATGAGCAGACTGTGCAGACCGCCGTCAAGCGAGTTGTCGCATCGGGCTGGTATGTGATGGGTCCCGAAGTGCAGGCGTTTGAGCGTGCCTTTGCGCAGACGGTAGGCACCCGGCATTGTATTGGTGTTGCCAACGGACTCGATGCGCTGACACTGGTGTTGACAGCCTGGAATTTTCCGGCTGGTAGCGAAGTAATCGTTCCGGCCAACACATACATCGCGTCTATACTAAGTATCAGTCAGGCCGGGCTTGTTCCGGTACTGGTTGAGCCCGATCCGCGAACGTATCTGCTGGATACCGACCGGCTTGAGAAAGCCATTACAAGTCGGACGAAGGCGATCCTGCCCGTGCATTTGTATGGGCGTTGCTGTGCCATGACGTCGATTTGGCAACTGGCTGAACAGTATGACCTGCGGGTACTGGAAGACGCGGCTCAGGCACACGGGGCACGCTATGGTGAGCGCCGTGCCGGGCAACTGGGCGATGCAGCTGCCTGGAGTTTTTATCCGAGTAAAAATTTAGGTGCATTGGGCGATGCTGGGGCTATTACGACCGACGACGATATGCTGGCCGACCGGCTGCGGACGATCCGTAATTACGGATCGTCCCAACGCTACGTCAACGACTATATTGGGCAAAACAGCCGACTCGACGAACTTCAGGCGGCTGTGCTGTCGGTAAAGCTGCCTTTTCTGGAATCGGAAAACGAACACCGCCGGATGTTGGCCCGGTATTATCTGACACATATCTGCCAACCGGACGTACAACTACCTCCGGCGGATCAGATCGACCAGGATGTATGGCATCTGTTCGTTATCCGGCACGCCCGGCGGGATGCCCTCCGGGCTTGGTTGCAGACACATGGGATTGGTACCGACGTGCATTATCCCATTCCGCCCCATCAGCAACGAGCCTATGCTTCACTGAACACGCTGTCGTTCCCAATTTCAGAACAGCTGCACCGTGAGGTGCTGAGCTTACCACTCAACCCCGCTGTGAAATTGACTGAAATTGAGCAAATTTGCGTTGCCATCAACGCGTTTGCGTGACGTTCGTGTTGCCGATCAAGTCTTACTATTCTGAGCCGTTCCGCTAATCAATCAGCGGATAAATGCCACAACTAGCAGACCTGATGCATACTGGCAGTGCACACCTTAACCCACACTGAGTAGTTTACCACCGTTTGTTGCCGTAGTTACGCGGCTGTTTATGAATCGTTTTATTTACCTGATTGCCGTTCTTTTCGTACTTACTGTTGCTGCCTGTCAGCCGGGCGATAT
>JAKONH010000494.1 GCA_022702045.1 Spirosomataceae bacterium | reverse complement strand
ATGGTGAAAGTAACGGTCAACGGCCTGAAAAACGTGCTCAGTATCGACATTGACCCCGATCTGATTAAAGTTGAAGACCGCGAAATGTTGCAGGATTTGATCGTAGCCGCGACCAACAAAGCCATCGGTGCGGTAGAAACAAAGGCGCGCGAACACCTGCGCCAGGCTACCGAAGGGCTGTTGCCTAACATTCCCGGCCTGAATCTCGACGGGCTGATGTAAAGCCCGTTGGCTGGCGTAAGCCGCCGGGTTCCGTATCTTCACGGCAGAAATTATACCTGCCAACCACCTGTTTGTGGATACCCTCGCAATTGTCGTCCTGAATTACAATGGTTTATCGTTCCTGCGTCGTTTCTTACCCGCCCTGGTCGCGCAGGCCGATGGCCACCCCGTGTACATTGCCGACAATGCGTCTACTGATGCATCGGTCCCGTGGGTGAAGCATCAGTTCCCGACCGTTCGGGTCATTGAGATGGGAACCAATGAGGGCTACGCGGGTGGTTACAACAACGCGTTGGAACGTGTGCGAGGTGAGTACGGCGGGGCAACCTACTACGCACTGGTCAACTCCGATATCGAAGTTACCCCCCACTGGATCGACCCGATACTGACCCTGTTGGCAAGCGACCCGATGATGGCGGCTTGTCAGCCCAAAATTCGGGCGCAGCAGGAGCGAGCCCTGTTTGAATACGCTGGTGCCGCCGGGGGCTATCTCGACTGGCTCGGCTATGCGTTCTGCCGGGGGCGCGTATTCGACGTGCTGGAGCCGGATACCGGGCAGTACGATGATAACCGCCCGGTATTCTGGGCAACGGGGGCCTGCCTGTTTGTCCGGGCCAGCGTTTTTCACGAAACTGGTGGCTTCGACTCGGCCTTTTTCGCGCACATGGAAGAAATCGACTGGTGCTGGCGTGTTCAGCGACTGGGCTATTCCGTCTGGGCGTGCGGGGAATCGGTCGTGTACCACGTTGGGGGCGGAACGCTGCATAAATCCAATCCGCACAAAACACTGTTGAATCACCGGAACAGCCTGTATATGCTGTACAAAAACTGGCCCGCCGACGGCTGGTTTCTGGGGAAAGTACTGGCCCGCCTGGTGTTCGACGGCTTGTCGTCGGTATTATACCTGGTGGCGGGGCAGTGGGGTGATATTCTGGCGGTGCTGAAAGCACACGGGGCGTTCTATGGGCACCTGCCTACCTTGATGAAACAGCGTCGCGCGCTGAAGAAGAGCGAGAAGCGGCCCGCTAAACTGTACGAACGAAGTTTAGTCTGGCAGTACTTCGGTAAGGGTCACCGCCGATTTAGTCAGCTGGATCAGTAAGGCAGGTTATAATTCCCAGATTGTCGGGTGCGCGTGACGGCGGAGATGCTTGTTTATCTCCAGCCAGAAGGCCATAATCAAGTAGAGCACAACCGGCGAACCCAGCGTAAGAAAAGACGTGTAGATAAAATACAGCCGTATGCTGCTGGCGGAAATATTCATGCGCTCGCCCAGAATGGTACAAACGCCGAAAGCCTGTTTTTCAACAAAATACCGAAGCTTGTTCATAGTTGTCGATGTGCTGGTGAAAGCGTATATACCTTGTCGGTATAGCGCAAAGCTAACGAGACCAAACCGTACAATGTTTGCCGTTTAGAAAGATTTTCAGACACGTTTCCGGAAATCAGCCCAAAAAAGTATCGTTAACCTATTGACATTAGAACAAATCCATTTATTTCGTGTCTCTGACATACCAGCGGCTTTAGGGAAACTGATGGGCCGTTGAAATCACAAAGTCCGTTCCGTGCCATTTAGGTGTTTCGTTGAAGTATGCTTAGGTGCCTGTTCCGTGTCCTTTGTTTCTTGCTAACCCTTTGTCCGTTTATTTATTAAATTTTCAATTGTTTATGCAAACAGGTGTAGTAAAGTTCTTCAACGAAAGCAAAGGCTACGGGTTCATCGTTGAGGATGATTCAAATCGGGACATCTTTGTCCACATTACGGGTCTGAACGGCATTACTATTCGGGAGAAAGACCGCGTTCAGTTTGAAGTTGTCGACGGCAAAAAAGGGCTCAACGCCGTTAAAGTAAAGAAAATCGAAAGCGAATATTAGTCGAAACCAGCGCTACAGTCACATAAAAAGCCCGTCCGGATGCCAGACGGGCTTTTTCATTTATGGTAAAACAAAACTTGATAAAGCTAGGCGAGGTAATTGCCGATCCCGACAATGACGGAGGAAAGGATAACCGTGAATATGCCAAGGCGAATTGTGCGCATGGTTGCCGCGTCTGAACCTCTCCACTCGTGCAAATATAATCCCCAAAAACTGCTAAATGCAATAATAAAAGCCATATGTAGCGTCCAGCCGGAAAATCGGTATTCTCCCATCTTGCTATCGCCCATACCGTAGAAGAAGAACTGAAAGTACCACGTAACCCCCGCCAGCGTACAGAACAGGATATTCCGGGCAATCGGAGCCGATAGGTTGCGGTAATCGGTATATGTCCGGTTTTTAATGTTCAGATAGATCGACCAGATAGCGTTGGTCGTCAGCCCACCCAGCAGAATAACCACCAGCGGAGCGTTGTTCATAAACAGCGGATCGGCACCGAAGTGGACGGCCCGGTCCGAAATCGATTGGCCAGCTGTGAGCCCAAATGAGAAGCAGGCACTCATAACCCCCGAAAATACGGCTACCATAAACCCTTTGCGAAGGTCAAACTCCGCGATAGTGGCTTTCTTTTCGGCTTCCGGCTGCGACTTCTCTTTCATCATCCCGGCCACGCCACAAAGGCTGATTCCCAGCACACAGACGGCCAGCCCGGCCATGATAAACTGACCCGACGTGGTGCTGATCAGTGACCCAAACTGACCAAGCCAGATCGGCGGCACCAAGGTTCCGAACACGGCACATAGGCCCAGCACGACGGCCATGCCCAGCGACAGGCCCAGATAGCGCATCGACAAGCCGAACGTCAGCCCGCCGAAACCCCACAGAACGCCCCAGAAATACGTCCAGAGCAGCGTTTCTGTAGGCGTTTCGCGCAGGATCTGCGTCAGGTGTGGTACGGTGAGCAGCCCAAGCACCCAAGGGGCAATAACCCAAGAGAAGATACCGCCGACGAGCCAGTAACTTTCCCAAGACCAGCTTTTTACCTGTTTGTACGGTAAATAAAAACTGCCGGAAGCGAACCCTCCCAGCGCATGTAATACGACGCCCCAGAATACGGCCATAGATTTGTGAATAGAGTCAGGTTGAAGAATGGAAAAGGGATGATAAAAGGCGCAAA
Source organism: Spirosomataceae bacterium (assembly GCA_022702045.1). Classification (GTDB taxonomy): domain Bacteria; phylum Bacteroidota; class Bacteroidia; order Cytophagales; family Spirosomataceae; genus Spirosoma. The sequence goes on along the minus strand of JAKONH010000494.1, from coordinate 4,304 downwards.
AGGAACGATGATAGAAGAAAGACAAAATAGGCTAGACGAAACACGCTTGTGATACCTTACACGGTTTTGCCGATTGACGCGCTGACCGAGCGGAGCTGAACCAGATTGTCGGGGAGGGAAAGTGGGTTCCAACTGTCGTGAATGGCCAGCGCTGCGCCAAGGGCCGTTGCCTGAGCTACGGAAGCCGCCGATACGTCGAGTTGCGGAAAGGCTGACGCCAGCAACGCCATATAGATCGGATTTTTGCTAAATCCGCCATCCACGAATATGCGTTTGACGGGAGAACGGTGTAGTACCAGTTCGGTCGAGATAAGCTGCTGGGCTACGATATCGTGCACGAGCTGGTGATACGCCTGCTCGTACGTCGCAAAATCAGACAGCTCACGCCGGATAAACGCCGACTGCACCAGCACGGCGGGCTGCTTCGTCGTCAGTGGACTGGGAGCGGGTTGTACTGGATGCGTAGGCAGTTCGTCAATCAGCGATGGATCGTATGATACGTGCTTGTACGCGTCGAGCGGAACGCCGAAATGCGCAGCTAATCGCTGTACCTGCTGTTCGTGTTCATATCCCGCAAACAAGCGCGACGCTTTTACAGCTTGACCCTGGTAGTTCAGGTAGCATAAACAATCGTACTGCAATTCTTCAGCCGTGAGCGACTGCGTATTGAACGGGTTTAGACTGATACACCACGTGCCCGTTGAGATCAGTACGAAGGGCTCATCAAAGCTTGCCAAATACGGAATCAGTGCAGCCGATGAGTCATGCAGTCCCACACCAACCGTCATCGGTTTGCCATACACGTCGGTGTCTATAACTGCATTGCTTGGAAAGAGCGGAGCCAGTTTCTGATCCAATTGCTCAGTCGTGACCCAGTCGTGATACTGTTGCCGGTCGAAGTTCCAAAGCAAGGTGTGGCAACCAATACTGGTCAGGTCGGAATGAAACTGCCCAGTAAACAGCGAGCTGACGTACTGCGGCAGGTGTAACGCGTAGCGCGTCCGGTCGAGCAAGTCAGGCTTTTGATAACGGATACGGTACAGCGCTAGTCCCGAGTTCAGACTCCCTAGCGCGGGTGATGCCGTTGCTACTGATACCTGCTCTTCGGGACCGTAGTTATCGTAAAACTGTTTCGATAGCTCAGTAGGATAAGCTTTCAGGTAATTGTACAGCGGCCCAACAGCCTGTCCATACCCGTCGACGCAAACCAGACTGGCCCCATAAGTTGAGACGTTCAGCGCCTGTACATCAAACTCCGGTTTCGCCAGCACGTCCTGCATCGCCTGCTGTACCCAACTGGTCAGGTGATCGACGTCCTCACAGGCCTCCCCATCCTCATCTACCGTTTCGGCAAACTGCGTGCTCGTCTCCCAGACAATGTCGTATTGCTGGTTAAACAGAAACAGCTTCTTGTTGGTCTTGCCAATATCGAAAACAGCAATGCAGCGCATGGTCAATGAGTGAATGGCAGAATGATGGATTGGTTGAATGGATGAATGATAGCGTGATTGACTTATTTCGTAGCTAAATCATTCACGCTATCATTCACTTATTCAGTCAAAGTCCCGTGGCGACGGATCTGGCCCCGCGTTCGCGGATGAGTTGATCGCGGATGCTGAGGCTACGATACAGAGCTAGTGGCTGTAGGGCGCCCCCCGCCCGGCGACGGGCTTCGGCAACCAGCGGGCGAACGTCGGTGCGGAAGGCGTCTTGCAACAGTTCCTGTGCCTGTACGACGTCGTTGCTGTCGCGGGCGACTTCCAGGGCGTCCCGGTCGACTAGTAGGGCCTGCGCATAGGCAAGCTGAATCGCTTCGACGCTCTGTAGTAGGTCTTCAAGCGGATCTTTCACATTGTGGCTCGCATCGATCATCCAGCCCAGGTCGGTGGCATGGTTCATACCCCGCGCGTCCATCCCGCTGACCAGTTCGTTGAAGATCAGAAACAACTGGTATGGTTTGATGCTGCCGGCCGTTAGGTCGTCGTCGCCGTATTTCGAGTCGTTGAAGTGGAAGCCACCGAGCTTACCTTCCATCAGCAGAATCGCGACGATCTGCTCAATATTGGCGTTGGGCAGGTGATGCCCCAGATCGACCAGCGTATACGCTTTCGGGCCGAGTTTACTGGCATACAGGTAACTGCTGCCCCAGTCGCCAATGGTAGTCGAATAGAAATTCGGTTCGAAGGCTTTGTACTCAACGAACAGCCTCCAGTCGTCGGGCAGGGCTGCGTAGATCTCCTGTAAGCCACCGAGCGTTCGCTCGAAAGCCTTCCGAAAATTTAACTGGCCAGGAAAACTAGACCCATCTGATAACCAGACAGTCAGCGACTTGGAGCCTAACGCAACACCATGTCGAATGACTTCAATGTTGTGGTCGATAGCTTGTTGCCGTACCGCCCGGTCGACGTGTTGCAACGAGCCGAATTTGTAACTTTCCTGTTGATCAGGTTGATCCTGAAAGGTATTGGAATTGACGGCATCGAAGGCGAGCCCGTAGCTGTCGGCTAGTTGGCGAACGGCCTGCGCATCCTGTGGAATGTCCCACGGAATATGTAGCGAGATGGCTCCGCTCGATCGATTCAGCGTGTGCAGTAAGCCCACATCACTGATCTTTTCTTCCAGGCTGCGTGGTTCACCACCGCCGGGAAACCGGCCGAAGCGAGTACCGCCCGTGCCAAGCGCCCAGCTGGGAATGGCGATCTGAAACGCCATCAGTTTCTCGATAATTTGTTCGGTCTGTTCGACGGAATCAGTCCAGGGGGCCAGTACGTTCCGATGCCGGGCTATCCGGTTATCGTTATGGCTGGCAATAGTATCAGAAGTCAGGTTCATAGGTTTAGAAATAGTGGGCAGGTCTGCCGGAAAAGTAGCCTCGATGTCTACGTCGAGGCTACTTTTCTACGCGCTTATCGAACAAAAGCCATGGCTACGCCACCATCGACGTTCAATACGTTGCCGGTCGATTTGTTGAGTAGGCCGCCGACGAAGGCGAAACAGGCATTAGCGATATCATCGGGCAGGATAATCTCGTTGAGCAGCGTCCGCTTGGCGTAGTAGGCAGGAAGTTCGTCAACCGTAACGCCGTAGGCTTTGGCGCGGCCTTCGGCCCAGCCGCCAGCCCAGATGTTCGAGTCGGAAATGACCGCGTCGGGGTTGACGGTATTAACCCGAATTTTGTCGGTACCCAGTTCGGCGGCATTCAGGCGGCTCAGGTGCAGTTGCGCAGCTTTGGCGGAACCGTAACCCGCATTGTTCGGCCCGGCGACGAGTGCATTTTTCGAAACGATGTTGATAATGTCACCCCCTAGATCCTGCTTACGCAAGACCTCAACGGCCGCTTTCGACACCATGAACTGACCCTTCACCAGAATGTCGTATAGCCGGTCCCACTCCTCGATTGTGTGTTCCGCGATGGGCTTGGAAATACTGATACCCGCGTTGTTAACCACGATGTCGACACCGCCGAACGCCAGACTTGCCGCTGATAGGGCATTCTGAATGCTGGCGTAGTCGGTTACGTTTAGCGTCGTTGTGGCAACGGCATCTTTGCCGAACGCTTTGACAAATTCGGCCTGCGCCCCATCGAGTCGCTCCTGATTAATGTCGTTCAGCACTACGCACGCACCTTCCTGCGCGAATTTTTTAGCGATAGCCTTCCCAATACCACCAGCGCTGCCCGTAATCAGCGCAATTTTACCCGATAACGGTTTGGGTTTTGGCATCCGTTGTAGCTTGGCTTCTTCAAGCAGCCAGTATTCGATGTCGAACGCTTCCTGACGGGGGAGCGACGTGTACTCGGAAATGGCTTCTGCGCCCTTCATCACGTTGATCGCGTTGATGTAGAACTCAGCGGCAACGCGAGCGGTCTGCTTATCTTTGGCAAACGTAAACATGCCGACACCCGGATACAGCAATACAACTGGGTTGGCATCACGAATGGCGGGACTGTTAGCGTGTTTGCAGGTGTTGTAGTAGTCCTGATACATGGCCCGGTATTGCTCGAATGCGGCTGTTAACTCCGTGCGAAGCGATGGTCCGTTGTTCAGGTCAGTGTCGGCGGCAAGGGGCAGGACCAGCGGGCTGATCTTGGTCCGTAAAAAATGGTCGGGGCAGGAGGTACCCATCGGTGCCAGCCGATCCAGATCATTCGAGTTGATAAATTCCAGCACCCGCTCGTCGTCGGTAAAATGGCCGACCATATGACGCTCACTGGAGCACAGTCCGCGCAGTACAGGAGCCAGTAGAGCGGCCTGTGTCTTCCGCTGCTCGGCGGGCAGACTCTCGCGTTTGGGTCCACCAAATAC
>JAKONH010000561.1 GCA_022702045.1 Spirosomataceae bacterium | reverse complement strand
TCTTGAGTGCCTGATAGTCCATAACCGATGTGTTCATCTGGTTGAGTACTGACTGGTGATAAAGATACGGATTCTCCAATGACTTGCAAGTGTTAGCTCCCAATCTCTATTTTGTGCTGAAAAGTAAGCGACAGACGGCCAACTTTTCACAGAAACATTCCGTTAGTATCGGGAGTAGTCGGCGAATTAGTCAAGGTTTTTCCAGGGATAAAATCCCCTTCTAAAGCCTTATTCGCAGACTGGTTCGCAGTTGTTTGTCTTACTCAGAAAACACGAAAATGCTGGTAAACATTGCTCTGGTAATAGGTACTTTTCTATTTATGGAAGGTGTGGCCTGGTTTACGCACAAATACATCATGCACGGCGTTTTGTGGAGTTGGCACCGCGATCACCACAATCATCACAAAGGTTTTTTTGAAATAAACGACCTCTTTGCCGTTGTGTTCAGCGTCGTTGCCATCGGGTTGATTCTGGCTGGTGTCGAGATTTCCGAACTGAGCTTTCTAGCCTGGATTGGTGCCGGTGTAACGTTATATGGTATCTTCTATTTTCTGTTCCACGATGTAATCGTACACCGCCGTGTCAAGATGAAAGTCGACACGAGTGGGCGCTATATGCAGCGTATTATGCGGGCGCACTACGTTCACCACAAGGTACACACTAAAGAGGGCGCCGAAGCCTTCGGATTTCTTTACGCACCTAAACGCTATGACCGGGCGGTGAAAGAGCCAAAAACTACCTCCGCGAAAGAATCAGCCAACTAAATCAGGTGAGACAGCTCTAGGGCTGTCTCTTTTTTCAGGCTGGTCGTCGGTTGAACCACGGCCTCTCCTGCTCAAGCTGACCAGCGAGTCGGATCAAGGTGGCTTCGTCGCCCATACGGCTTGAAAACATAACGCCAATCGGTAAGCCCTCGGCCGACCAGTGCAGCGGTACCGACATGGATGGCTGCCCGGTCATGCTGGCAATGACGGTATAAGCAATATAGCCCAGCGACTTTTCAGCCAGTTCGGCGATTAGTTTCGTCCCTTTCAGGTATTTGAGCCCCCGTATCGCGTCGACTAGTTTTATCATGCGCTCTTCCGACGCTGAGTTTTGAAACGTACCAATTTTAATCGGTGGACGGGGTAAGGTGGGCGTCAGAAACAGGTCGTAGGTTTCGTGGAATTGCCCCATTGCCCGGTTAAGACTGTTCCAGCGTCGTTTCTGGTAAGCAACGTCGGCTGCAGTAAAGCCTTCCGCCAGCCGTCCCAGCGCCCACGTATTTAGCTCCACATCGTCCCGCCGGACAGGACGACCAAGGTACTGACTGATTTCACGCAGGGTAGCCGCCGTCTCACTCAAGACGTTTACGAAGAACGCTTCCGTAACAATTGTCTTCTCGTAGGGCAGCGGTACTTCGTCAACTGTATGCCCCAATTTCTCCATCAGCTTTACTGTTTCGTAAACAGCCGCAACGCATTCGGGATCGGTCGTCTGCGAGGGCATGAGGTGTTGTGTCGAGAAAGCAACGCGTAGCCTACCCGGCTCCCGCCCTACTTCTTCGGCATACGGCCGGTTTGGTGGAGCAATTTGATACGGATCCCCGGAAGAATAGCCTGCGATGGCATCGAGTAGCCCCGCACTGTCGCGCACCGATCGGGTAAGCGCATGCCCAATGACAGCTCCATTCCAGAGTTCACCATAATTTGGCCCCAGCGACACGCGCCCTCTTGATGGTTTCAGGCCAAACAATCCGCAGCACGATGCCGGAATACGGATAGACCCGCCACCGTCGGAAGCTGTTGCCGCCGGAACAATACCAGCAGCCACGGCTACTGCCGACCCACCACTCGATCCACCGGGGGAGTAAGCAGGATTCCACGGGTTACGCGCCGGCCCGTATAAGGTCGATTCCGTATAAGGTGTCAGGCCAAACTCGGGTGTATTCGTTTTACCAAACGGTACCAGGCCAGCCTTCAGAAACCGCCGTACGGTATCGCTGTCTGTAGAAGACACATAATTACGATACGCCCGGCTTCCTGATTTCAGGGCTGTTCCGGCCCAGCCTAACTCCAGATCTTTAAGCAGAAAAGGCACACCCCTAAACGGAGCATTGGCCGGTAGTTGATCAATGACCTCACGCCCTTTTTCATATAGCGGGGTTACGACCGCATTCAACGCAGGATTTACAGTCTCCGTCCGTGCAATTGCCGTTGCCAGCAACTCGGCTGGACTTACGTCGCCATTCCGCACAAGTTCGGCTAACGCAGTTGCATCGTGCCGGACATATTCGTCAAACGGCAGCTCTTTACTTGACAGATTCATAACGGTAATAGTAGTGACGCAATGTCTATCTTTTCTGTCATTTATCTACCCGTCCTGGCGACTCACTATTGCTGACCTGCCCCGCTATTGCGCTTTCTCTACTCCGGTGTCTAGTGGCTGATCGTCGGTAATGAGCGCAGCACCGAACCAGCGGGCACGTTCGACTCGTCCGGCCGCATCGCCCGTATCGAGCAGGCGAATACCAGCGGGTAAGTCGCTCATCGGCGCTTCCCAGACCACTTGTAGGCCTACCCAAGCAAGCAACTCATTAAGAGGTTCTTCCAGGGCGCTATTGCCAAAAATGCATAAATTGAAATAGTCTGTCAGTCGTTCACCTACTACCGTTTCGGCTACCATCCGGTAATCATCAAGCGTATAGCCAACAAAGGGTTTACCAAAACGTACCCACATCTGTCGCATCACATCGTCGAGCGATTGGGCATGATTGGTCAGTCGGCGAATGCGTAGGTCCAAGATGAGAGCGGCAATTGCTCCTTTGTGATAAACCGATACCTTTCGGTCTGGAACGCCTTTCTCGTAGCCGTCGAGCCATAAATCCCATGATGACTCTGTCAGCGACTGAAACGCCCGGCCATTGTTTTCAAAGTGTCGCTTAACGATAACCTGCAACTCCTTTAAGTACGCTTCATCGTCGAACACCCCCGATCGGCGCAACATCAGATCGCCGTAATACGTCGTAACGCCCTCGGCAACAAAGCAGGTGTCGAAATAATTTTCGCGGGTAAAGTCGTACGGTAGCAGTTCAGTTGGGCGGATTCGGATGATGTTCCAGGCATGGAATAATTCGTGCGACGCCACACCCAATAAGTCGTTGTACAAGCCAGCGCCTTCATCGGCTGGCCCTAGAACCAGTACTGTCGAATTGCGGTGTTCAACACCGTGATAGTAAGCTACCGGCAGTACCAGCGTCAGAAAATGGTAGTCGCTCTCTGGAAATTCGCCATACAGGGCGATCTGGTGGGCCGAAAAACGCGTGAAGTCGTGTATGATACGATCCACGTCAAAAGCGGGCGTACCGTCGGTTCGCCAGCCGCCCTGAATCCAGACGTGGAACTGAGTTTGCTGGATGTTATACTGAACATGCTGCAGACTGGGCGCAGCCAGCAGGGGGCAGTCGACCAGTTCGTAGAAGTTAGTCGCCTGTAAGCGAATCGGCCCGCTTGCATCAGCCGCATCATCGACACGCTTGAGACCGCAGGCAACAGTCCAGTTCCGGGGAATATGGACATCCAGCGTACAGGGATCGTTGATGTGTCCTTCGGCGTAAAGACAGAGGTTCACCGGATTGACGTACAACAGCGATTCGTCAATGAAACTGCTGCCCGCGTTGAGTTGGTAGGCCGTCGGGAGCAGGCTATAAAAATTGTAGTTGGCAATAACCGTTGTCCCGGTTTTGGTAATCACCCGCCAGCGATCTTTCGTAATCTTTCGAAATGGCAGTGGCTGTCCCATCTCATCTGTGACGGTGAAGCGCTGGATATTCTTGGCGAAGTGTTGCAACTCGTACCGACCGGGCCGCCAGGCAGGCAACTGCAACTCAATAACCGATCCCGGCGTCACCTGCGCCAGTTCGGCTTCGATAGCAATGTAATGCGGCAGTTTGGGGTCGGCAGACAGACGGTAATGCATAGCGGGGAGTGTAATTCAGTAAGCAAATACCAATCATTAACTGACTCGATCGGCGAAAGGGTTTCCCAAAATAGGCAGACGAATCGCGAAGACAGCCCGTTTAAACGACCGAAATTCAAATTTACAGGCTATTTCACTGGCTGACAGGCACCAATTTCACGATCGACACTTGGTTAAGACAAAGCATTCTACTATTTTTGCGGACTCATTTCGAAACTCAGGAGTTTTAGGCAAGATAGATCATGAAAAGAACGTACCAACCATCGAACCGGAAGCGGAAAAACAAGCACGGCTTCCGCGAGCGGATGTCAAC
>JAKONH010000534.1 GCA_022702045.1 Spirosomataceae bacterium | reverse complement strand
AATTGATTTGATTTCGGCCATACGCTTCTTCGAATTGCAGGATGTCATCATGACAACAGCCGAAACAAGAATCAGTAATTGCTTCATAACAGGGTAACTAGAAATGGATTAGATCAGAAAAGTTGGGAAATTGCGACTTGGTAGCCGTATACCAAAATTTTTACAAAAATACGCTTTTCCGCGCAAAGCCACTTACACTCTCCTGTCTATAAGGCGTTTTTTCCTTGATAAATTGCAAAAATTAGCATCAAAACTAGATTTTAATCAGTTTCTCACAGTTTTTGTAAAATCTTTAAAACAACGGCGAGTTGCTGTACTACAGCATAACAATTAACAATCGGGCTTGCTTTCAGCGGCCAAACCGGCTGTCGCTGTGCATCGACGGCTATGTGCCAGCCAGTTCCAGCGGAGTCAGGGAAAACAGCGAAGGCGTATTCGTGTAATCGTTGAAACCATTTCATGCAATCGTTATGTCGCGTATGGGCGTAACTTTTACAAAGTGCCACTAAAGCTTCGCCCATGATCCAGCTCCAGTAATAGCCATCCGGCTCTGTGGCGGGCTGTAGTTTTTGATCAACGTAGTTTCGTAGGCCACCCGCCGTTTCATTCCAGCTCTGTTCGCAGGTATAAAGGCACCAGCCTGCCGCCTGTTGTGCCAGTCGTCGGTTTGGTACTGATTCGCAGTACGTTAGTAAGCAGTTGACAAGTCGCAATGTCAGACCCACATCAAGCCGACGCCCTTCAGGGGTATTGACATAGCCACTATCACTCAGTACACAGGGACGTACCGTATCAGTACGGCGGTCGACAAACAGTTGTTGAATTCCCTGTACAAGCTCGTGTATGCGATCTTTCCAGGAATCTTCATCGAGCAAGTGACGACAAGTGAGCAAAGCCTCCAAGCCGATTACCCAATCGCGTAGATAGCGTGTTTTCCGTATTGAAGGAACTGTCGTTAATACGGCATCGGCCTGCGCGTCGGCAAGGTCGGCTAATAAATCGGTCAGCAGCGCTTTTGCCAGCATTGCCCACTCATCATCTTTCGTAGCTCGATAGAATTGCCCGTAGGCCATAATCGTATACCCGTCCGATTCATTGGTCATAGCCAACTCGACGGGGTGTCCTACCCGGTCAAGTTGATCGTAGCAATGGAGCCGATCACCGTGCGCAAACTGACTTAGAAACGTGACGCCCAGCCGGGCATGATCGAGCCAGGAGGTTGCGCGTCGACGGTATTGTATAGCCACGCAAACGCGTAAGCTTGCTGCGCCTGACTAGCAACGAACTTATCCCCGTCAACAACGCCCCCTGTTGGAGTAAGCCAGTCGAAGTAGCCACCATGGGTTATGTCAGGACTGTGATCGAGCCAAAAGGGTACCACCTGCTGAAGCAATGCCTGCTGATAGGTGGCAGCTAGCTTTTGCAGGTTAGTCCCAGATATATCGGCAGTTGATCGTCGGGTAATCACGGCAAGGGTAAAACAAAAAGCGAATAAACAGCAAAACGCGGACGACGTCAACTGCCTGCGCATTGATACGTCGTCCGCGTTTTGGTTAAGCCTGACAGGTCTTGATCACCCCACGGCCGCGGGATTTCTAATATACCCGTTCTACGACTTCCCGCAATTCTTTTTCGTCAGGGAAGACAAACTTCATTGGTTTACCGACTTTATCCTTCAGCAGGGCAATGTCGAGAACATGATCGACCGTATCGACGTAATGGAACGTCAGCTCTTTGATGTACGTCTGATTGATTTCTTCGATATCCTTACGGTTCTTCGAGCAAAGAATAATCTCTTTTACACCCGCCCGGTTAGCCGCCAGAATCTTCTCTTTGATACCACCCACCGGCAACACTTTACCGCGCAGCGTAACCTCACCAGTCATGGCAATGTATGGCTTCACCTTGCGCTGCGTGTAGATTGACGTCATTGACGTCAGCATCGTGATACCGGCAGACGGGCCGTCTTTGGGAACTGCCCCCGCCGGGATGTGAATGTGCAAATCGTAGTGGTTGAACACACGGTAGTCGAGACCGAGGTCATCGGCGTGAGCTTTTAGATAGGACAAAGCCGTGATGGCCGACTCTTTCATCACATCACCCAGTTGGCCCGACAACGTCAGCGTGCCTTTTCCCCGGCTCAGGCTCGACTCAATCATCAGAATCTCGCCACCAACCTGTGTCCAGGCCAGCCCCGTTACCATACCAGCGATGTCATCATCGGCGTACAGTTCCTTGTCAAAAATCTCGGCACCTAACATTCTGTGAATGTCCGACGCTTTGATTAAGTGGTTGTACTCCTCTTCCATTGCAATCGACTTAGCGATTTTCCGCACTAGTGCGCCGATTTTCTGCTCCAGATTTCGTACGCCGGATTCCCGGGTATAGCCTTCGATAATCTTCAGAATGGCTTTATCATCGATCTGCAGATCTTTCGTTTTCAGTCCGTGGTCCTTGCGCTGCTTTGGAATCAGGTATTTCTTGGCGATTTGTACTTTCTCTTCGACCGTATAACCTGCAATATCGATGATTTCCATCCGGTCGCGCAGGGCGGGGTGAATGGTATCGAGCGAGTTAGCCGTGGCAACAAACAACACCCGCGACAGGTCATACTCCGTCTCGAGGTAATTGTCCATGAATGTCGAGTTCTGTTCAGGATCGAGTACCTCCAGCAGTGCCGACGACGGATCACCCCGGAAGTCAGAACTGACCTTGTCGATTTCGTCCAGAATAAACACTGGATTTGACGAGCCGCACTTACGGATGTTCTGAATCACTTTACCCGGCATCGCACCGATGTACGTCTTGCGGTGACCCCGAATTTCGGCTTCGTCGTGAACGCCACCCAACGCCATACGGCTATATTTACGACCAAGCGCCTTGGCGATCGACTTACCCAGCGAGGTTTTACCAACGCCCGGCGGGCCGTAAAGGCACAGAATCGGCGCTTTCATATCGTTCTTCAGCTTTAGAACGGCCAGGTATTCGATAATGCGTTCCTTTACTTTCTCGAGTCCGAAATGGTCGCCATCCAGGATTTTCTGCGCCCGCTTCAGATCGAAATTATCCTTTGTATATTCGTTCCATGGCAGATCGACCATCAGTTCGATGTAGTTCATCGTAACTGGATACTCCGGGGCCATAGGATTCGAGCGTTGCAGCTTACCAAGCTCCTTGTCGAAATGCGCTCGTACCTCCGGCGACCATTTCTTTCTATCGGCCCGCATCCGCAGTTCGTCGACTTCCCGGTCAGGATTATCCATCCCAAGCTCGTCCTGCAGCACTTTCATCTGCTGACGCAGGTAGTAATCGCGCTGCTGCTGATCGAGATCCGATGAGGCTTTCGACTGAATCTCACGCTTTAATTCAAGCAATTGTACCTCACGCAGCATGTATTCGAGCAGCAGACTTGCCTGCTGACTTCCATCGGTCAGTTCGAGCAGACGTTGCTTGTCCGATACCTCAGCGTTGATGTTTGACGACAGGAAATGCAGCAGGAAGGTTGGACTCTCAATATTGTCGAGGGCAATGCGGGCTTCCTGCGGAATTTCGGGGTTCAGACGCAACAGCTTGTAGGCCGCATCTTTCAGCGATTGGATCATCGCCTTCCCTTCTTTCTTGTTTACGTTCGGAAACGAGTCATCAATCTGTCGGACAGTCGCCGTCATGTACGGGTCTTCCTGCGTAATCTGCTCGATCTCAAACCGTTTCTTACCCTGGATAATGATGGTAATGTTGCCATCAGGCAGGGTAATCATCTTAATGATGTAAGCAACCGTACCCATCTGATACAGGTCGTCGGCGGTGGGTTCGTCCTTCTGCTGATTCAGTTGTGCTGTTACGCCGATAATTCGATTGCCTTTGTATGCCTTTTTAACCAGCCGAATCGACTTTTGCCGACCAACGGTCACGGGAATGACCATGCCAGGAAACAGCACTGTATTCCGAACGGGTAGAATCGGCAGATTTTCTGGTAATTCGTAATCATCATCAACTCCTTCCGGCGACCCAAGCGGAACAATTTCCAGATTATCCGAATCAAAATCGGATAGAAGCAGGCGGGTGGCTAAATCGTTTTCTACTCTCATATTTCCACTGCCAGAATGACAGCTTCTAAGCATACGTGAATTCCTGCCAGTACTAAAAAGGGAGGATAGTTAGTGGGTACAAGGCGTGTGCCAACCTGGCTCTCTGCCGATTCGGCCTTGCCAGTCGTAAAAGCCCCAATATAGTCATACTGAGGCTTTTCGCCTTTATAAATTTACTTAGTTCAGAGAAACGTCCTGAACGGGTAGGTTCCGGCGAAAAACAAACGTTTTTTTCTGACCCTGGTATTGCAGATTGACCATGTTGACCTGATCATCAAACAGGTCCATTAGTATGTTTTGTTTCATGACGCCCCCTTTAAAAGGCTCGGCAAACGGCATTTCCAGGTAAATCCAGTTAGCGTCCGCTTCTTCTTCGTGCCCTACATAGGTAAACGCCTTTGGCTGTCGTTGGGGCGTCATGTAAGCAACATGTGCCCGGACGTATTTTTCCAGCAGCGCGTCGTCTTTCTTGTCGTTGGTCAGGTGCACTTTCATACCTGCCGTTTCCGATAATGCTTTTTCCAGATCATCGGTGAACACCCGAATACTTAGCTCAAACGCTCGTTCTTTTGGGTTGTACACCATCTGTGTCACACTGGCATGAAAATCGTGCATCGGGCGACTGGCTGTCAACCCGATGCAAAAAATGCCTAGCAGTAATGTAAAACGAACAGATGAAACCAAGACTTAGAACACGGCTTTAAAGACGTCGTTGAAAATGGCGAAGGCCATTAGGCCAAGCAGAATGACCATACCTACTCGCTGTGCTGCTTCAAGGAAACGATCTGACGGTTTGCGGCCCGAAATAATTTCGTAGCTCAGAATCGTCGCATGACCACCGTCGAGCGCCGGAATGGGCAACGCGTTCATAAACGCCAGCGCCATCGACAGCAGCCCCGTTACGGCCCAGAAACGATCCCAGACCCAGATACCCCCGAACAGATTCTGTGCAATACCAATCGGACCGCTCAGCGCTTTCGACGGATTTACTTCACCCTTGAAGATTTTACCGAAGCCTTTGATGTTGTCGTATACAACCTGAAAGGCCCGTTTCGTTCCTACGCCCAGCGCTTCACCAAATGTGTACTCCTGGTGGGTCAGCGGCAGCAAAAATTCAGGATAAAAACCGATGGTGCCTTCGGCCGTCGTGGTCATCGTCAGTGTAGCGGGCTGACCGTTTCGGTTTACCGTTAATGTCAGCGGCTTTCCTTTCAACGGCTTCACCGCATCCGTAAACTGATGATAGAATTGAATGGGCTTGCCGTTGACGCTGGTGATGATATCACCTTTCTTCAGTCCTGCTGCGGTCGCCGGCTGACCGGGCACTAACTCGCCAACTTTAAATGGCTCGATTGGCTCGATGAATTGACCAGCCGATTTCTTGTCAGACAGTTTATTGACAAAATCGTTGGGGATGTCAATATCGATCATCTGTCCATTGCGTAGCACGGTGTACGAACTATTATCGCCCAGAAACACATCAGAGCTGCGAACGTCGCTGAAATCGTTGATTTCCTTACCGTTGACTTCGACAATTTTGTCACCCGTTTGTAACCCAATGCTTTTGGCTAGATCATAAGCCACGATACCGTATTTAGCGTCTTTGGCAGCCAGATAGGTATTTCCGTTTTTGTAGGCAAGCACAACGAAAATCAGGATACCGACGATCACGTTGACGATGATACCGCCCAGCATTACGATCAGTCGCTGCCAGGCTGGCTTTGCCCGAAACTCGTAGGGTAGCGGTTCGGTATTCGTATGTTTTGTATCGAGCGATTCATCGATCATACCCGATATCTTCACGAAGCCACCCAGCGGAATGGCACCTACGCCGTATTCCGTTTCGCCCCGCTTCACGCTCCAGACTTTAGGCGGAAAACCAATAAAGTACTGCTCCACCCGCATGCCAAAGGCTTTAGCGGCTACGAGGTGCCCAAGTTCGTGTAGTCCAACCAGAATAGACAGCCCCAAAATGAGCTGTCCGGCCATTACCAAAATTTCCATGTATACCCGATTAATTCGTATAGCGTTTCACGTGTGTCGTCTTACGAGCGCGACTTGAAAAGCCGCAACAGGATGATGCCAGCAACGACACCGATAATAAACCAGATCCAAAAGTTCATATACCAAAACGTTGCGGCTCCTACCTATCGTACAAACAGTTAAACACTACTTTTGATTCGTTCGTTGGCC
>JAKONH010000528.1 GCA_022702045.1 Spirosomataceae bacterium | reverse complement strand
TTTATCGTCATGGGTTTTCGCCAGTGCATTCGATCGCGCGATTCGACTCCGATTATCGATGCACGCACTATGCACTTATTGTGACTATCATTCTTTGGTAAGGTTACACTAGCGCGTCAATATATGCCCCAGCTGGTAAGCGTACTAGTCCGGCGTTGTTCCATGATTAGCCCATTCATGGTTGGACACCACCTGTTCATAGTGTTCAAAATCGGACAAAAGCAATCCATCCAATACACTGTTTATCAGTATATTACCATTTTGGTACAGCTATTGGTACACATACATCATGTGCTCAAGACAAAATTTTCACGACGATACGCAACGTTTTGAGCCGGATTTGCATCCATAACGCATCAAACCTAGCAACGCCATGACCCGCAATTACTTTCTCCTGTCTCTGCTTACGGCCGGCACCCTGTCGCTGTCTGCCTTTACCCCCGCTACCCTTACTCGCGACGGGCGCGATACACCTTACCTGACGAAGAACTTCTCGGGCACTATCAGCGCTGTTAAAGCCGAAACCTCGGGTGGTAGCCTGACGATCGAAGGCGGCTCGGGTCAGGGAGCAAAAGTTGAGATGTTTGTGCGACCCAACAACTGGAATGGGCGCAACGAACTTGACAAAGCAGAAATTGACGAACGCCTGAAAGACTACGATATCACCATTGCGCAAGAAGGCAACACGCTCGTTGCTACCGCCAAGAGACGCGGCAACAACAATGACTGGAAGCGCTCAGTGAGCATCAGCTTCGTATTCTATACCCCACGGCGGGTATCGTCGGATATGCGTACGTCGGGCGGCAGCATTCACCTGTCGGCGCTGACGGGTAATCAGCGGTTCCGCACTAGCGGGGGTAGTCTGCACGTCGATGATATCCAGGGAAACCTGAACGGTCAAACATCCGGCGGTAGTATTCACATGAACCGCTGCAACCAGACCGAACGCGACGGTGGCCTGGACCTGCAAACGTCAGGCGGCTCGATTGAAGCACGCGCTTCATCGGGCAAAATGCGGCTGCACACCTCGGGTGGCAGCATCAACCTGGACGACCTTAAAGGCGATATCGATGCACAAACCAGTGGTGGCAGCGTGCGGGGAAATCACCTCGACGGTGACATTGTCGCCAGCACTTCGGGTGGCTCGGTTCGGCTGTCAGACATTGCTGGTAGTATCGACGCCAGCACCAGTGCCGGTTCTATCGACGTAAGCCTGGCCGAACTTGGCAAGCACGTCAAACTAAACACCAGCGTGGGTAGCGTACACGTCCAGATGCCACTTAACAAAGGGCTGACGCTCAACTTGAGCGGCAACCGGGTCAACCTGCCCAACCTGCGGAACTTTGACGGCGACATTCAGAAAGACCGCGTGCGGGGTCGTCTGAACGGCGGTGGTATTCCTGTCGACATTTCGGCCAGCGTTGGCTCAGTGTCGATCAACTAAAGTGGCAACAGCGGTGTCAGATTACGAAACTGGTAATACGGATTAATCAATCCACAGCATTTGGCTACTCGTAAAACCCCGCTTCGGCACACCATGGCCGGGGCGGGGTTTTTGTATCTTTACAGACTGATCGATCCCGTTGTCATGTTCCGTTTGCCCAGCCCTGTTCCATTTGCCAGCCTGCTGCCGTCGTTCGACGGGGCGTTGTATTTCGATGAATCGCCCGTCCACACAGCGCAACGATTGCTTTACGCAACCGATGCCTCGGTGTATCAGGAGATGCCCATCGCCGTGGCACTGCCAAAATCGGTAGCCGACATCAAACGATTACTGCGCTTTGCGCAACAGCATCAGCTCGGTTTGATTCCACGGGCAGCAGGTACGTCATTAGCCGGACAGGTTGTGGGCAGCGGTATCGTTGTCGACATCTCAACCCACTTCGGACAGATTGTCGAAGTCGACGCAGCCAACCGGTGGGTACGTGTGCAGCCGGGCGTCATCCGCGATGATCTGAATGCCTTCCTCAAGCCCCACGGTCTGCTCTTCGGTCCCGAAACCAGTACCGCCAGTCGCGCGATGATCGGTGGTATGATAGGCAACAACTCCTGTGGCCTGCACTCGATTATCTGGGGCACCACCCGCGACCATCTGCTGGAAGTAAGGGTTGTATTGAGCGACGGCGCGGAGGCTACGTTCAGCGCGTTGTCGCGCGCACAGTTCGACGCCAAATGCCGGGGCGAAAACGTAGTCAGTCCACTCGAACAGCGGTTGTATACCCAGTTCCGCGACTGGCTGTCGGACCCTGTCGCCCGGCAATCCATCCGCGATGGTTACCCCAAACCAACGGTTACGCGACGTAACACGGGCTATGCACTGGACGAGTTCCTGTCCTTTTGGGACGATCAGCCAGATACGTCGGCAACATTCAATTTCGCCCGGCTGATTGCTGGCTCGGAAGGTACGCTCTGCTTTATCACAGAAGCGAAGCTAAATCTGCTGCCGCTGCCACCCACTGAGACGGCGCTGGTCTGTGCCCACTTCGTCACGATTCGGGAAGCACTGGAAGCCAATCTGGTAGCGCTCAACCATCAGTGTGCAGCCTCCGAACTGGTCGATGACTATATTCTGCAACTGACTAAAATGAATATCGAACAGGCCAAGAATCGCGCCTTTGTAGAAGGTGATCCGAAAGCGATTCTAATGGTCGAGTTTTTTGACACGACGGCCGATGGCGTCCGTCAGAAAAGTGATGCGTTCGTACAGGCGCTACGGGCTAAGAATCTCGGTTATGCCTACCCGGTGCTGTTCGACGACGATACGAAAAAGCCGTGGGCGCTGCGGAAGGCGGGGTTGAGTATCATGTATAACATTCCCGGCAAAGCCAAGCCTGCCAACGTGATCGAAGACACCGCCGTCGACGTACACGACCTGCCAGACTACATCGACGAACTGGACCGGATGGCCTGGGAGCACCACGGCCTGAAACTGGAATATTCGGCCCATGCCGGTGCGGGTGAAATTCACGTCTTACCACTTATCGATCTGAAATCGTCGGCGGGGCGCACGACCTTCCGGGCGTTGCTGATGGATACAGCGCAGCTAGTGAAAAAGTACGGCGGCTCGCTGTCGGGCGAGCACGGCGACGGACGGCTGCGGGGCGAATGCATCGCCTTCATGCTTGGGGCCGAAAACTACGGACGCTGCAAGGCGGTGAAAGCGCTATGGGATCCCCATAACACGTTCAATCCCGGCAAGGTGGTCGATACGCCACCGATGAATGAATTTCTACGGTCCGAAGCTGATGTCGCGATTCCGCAACCTAATACGGTATTCGACTTCGCGAAAGATGGTGGTTTGCTGGAACTGGCCGAAAAATGCTCCGGTTCCGGCGACTGCCGCAAGACCGAAATTTCGGGCGGAACCATGTGCCCCAGCTACATGGCGACCCGGCGCGAACACGATACAACCCGTGCCCGCGCCAACATGCTGCGGCACTTCTACACCAGTCAGGAAAAGCCATCAACAGCCGACTATGCTGCCGTTAAAGACGTACTCGATCTGTGTTTGTCCTGCAAAGCGTGTAAAGCCGAATGCCCGAGCAGTGTCGACATGACCCGCATGAAAGCGGAATTTACCCAACAGCAGTACCGCGAGTCAGGTGTTCCGATACGGGCGCGACTAGTCGGTAACTTCACGCGGCTGATGTCACTGGCGAGTAAAGTCCCCTGGGCTTACAACGCAATCTACGACACCCCCGCCCTGCGCCGACTAGCGAATCGGACCGTCGGTTTCCACCCAGACCGCACCATGCCCGGCCTGGCCAAAACAACGCTCCGGCACTGGTTCCAACATCGACCCATCAAAACCCGAAACCCGAAAACTGAAAACAGTATCCAGCACTCCGTTCTGCTGTTTGCGGATGAATTCACCAATTTCAACGACGTTGCGGTCGGACAGAAAGCGGTTCAACTGCTCGAACGACTAGGCTACACGGTTACGATTCCTGAGCATGTCGAAAGCGGCCGGACGTACCTATCGAAAGGACTGGTCGTTGATGCGCAGCAACTCGCCATTCGTAACGTAACGCTGTTAAAAGACCTTGTCTCCAACGATATTCCCCTGATCGGTCTGGAGCCATCCGCTATTCTGACCTTCCGCGACGAATACCCCGATCTGGTACCCGCCAATCTGAAAGCAGCCGCGCAGCAGCTTGCGAAAAACACCTTCCTGCTTGAGGAATGGTTTGCCCGCGAAATCGACGCCAAACGCATTCGGCCCGACGCCTTCACAACCGATGTGCGGCAAGTGCGGGTGCATGGTCACTGTCATCAGAAAGCCTTATCGAGCATGGGGCCGGTAAAAAAGGCGCTGTCGCTACCAGCGAATTATACGGTGCAACTGATTCCGTCGGGCTGCTGTGGCATGGCTGGGTCGTTTGGCTACGAAACCGAACACTATGAGTTGTCGATGCAGATCGGTGAGTTGGTACTATTTCCCGCCGTTCGTCGGCTGACCGAGGATGTCATCATCTCGGCGGCTGGTACTAGTTGCCGCCATCAGATCAAGGATGGTACGCATCGTCACGCGCAACATCCGGCCGAAATCCTGTTCGACGCCTTGCGCTGAGTCACCGGCAAAACCTTTTCCGTGTCAATGGGTTTTTCAAGAACAACATTAAACCCAGTAGTCATGGAAAATTCATCACTCAGCGACGGCGCACAACAGGCCGATATGGTGTCGAATGA
>JAKONH010000486.1 GCA_022702045.1 Spirosomataceae bacterium | reverse complement strand
AACCTTTCTTTTCATCATCCCGATTCGTCTGTATGCTCCTGCTTCAGGTTCCGGCCGTTGATTCTACGGCATCACTATCGGCCACGACGGCGGCTACTCAACCCCAACAGCTACAACTACTCGATCTAGTCGCCAAAGGGGGCTGGGTCATGATTCCCATCGCGATTCTGTTCTTCTGCGCTTTGTATCTGATCTTCGAACGGTTCTTTGTGATCCGGGCTCAGACCAAAGCCGATGACAACTTCGTCGATAACATCCGCGATATGGTCGCCCAGGGAAACATCAAATCGGCAGAGTCGTTCGCTAAAAATCAGCGCACTGCGATGGGCCGTGTGTTCGAAAAAGCCATTGGTCGCATTGGATCACCTATTCGCGAAATAGAAAGCACCATCGAAACTGTTGGTCAGATCGAATTGTCGCGGCTGGAGCGTAACATGGGCTACTTAGGGGTTATCGCCGGTATAGCGCCCATGCTTGGTTTTATCGGTACCATTTCGGGGATCATCCGTATTTTCTACGACATCTCGCTGACCGACAATATCAGCGTAGGTATCATCGCCGGTGGTCTGTACGAAAAGATGATTACGTCGGGGGCAGGCCTGATTGTCGGGGTTATCGCCTATTCGGGTTATCACCTGCTGAATATGATGATCGAGCGCTTTACACTGGCACTCGAAATTAACGCCTTCTCCTTTATAGAGGTTCTCCAGAAGCCTACCTCTGAACCGGCGCGTGTGCGCTAACGCGCAATTAACAGTATTCAGTTTACAGTTTTCGGTGGCTACTGCCTGCGTGGCGTATTGACTGCTCGTGGCGCTAAACCGTAAACTCAAAACCGTAAACCGCCTATGAAACTCCGCCGGAAAAACAAGTTTGCTGCCGAGGTAGCGACCTCATCGCTGAACGACATCATGTTCTTCCTGCTGTTGTTCTTCCTTATCATCTCGACGGTTGCTAATCCCAACGTAATCAAGCTGATGCTGCCAAAGGCTTCCTCGTCACAGCAACTCAGCAAGAAACAGGTAACACTGTCTGTCGATAACAACAAGCAGTATTTTATTGACAAAAAACCCGTCGACCCAGCCAATCTGGAGCTGGAACTAAAAACGATTATGGCAGGTATCGCCGAACCTACCGTTGTGGTACGTTTTGATAAAAGTCTGACCGTTCAGGATTTAGTCGACGTGTTGCAGACGGGTGCCAAGCTAAACATTCGAATGGTGATGGCTACGTCGAAGTAACCCTTTCAGCTCAAACCTAAAAGGTTTTTGAAACCTTTTAGGTTTGGTAGTCTGCTGGTTGTATCTACGCAGAAGCAATCAGCCGGTTCATTTTGGCGAAGGCCGTTTTGGCGACACTTTGTGCATCCTGTGCATAGTACGATTTATTGAACACCTCCAGCGATAACACGATTGTCCGGCCAGGCGATTTGATGGCCGTCAGAGCCTCTTTAACTGGTGCTACGCCGTCACCCGGAAAGACCCGATCGGCATCGACAATCGTTTCGCGCGGCATATGGGCAGCGTAATCGTTGACGTGAAAGATCTCGATAGCCGGTTTGCCGACGAATGGCAGCATCGTGATGCCCGACCCGCCTTTGTATAGGTGGTAAATATCGAGTAGCACCCGGGCAGCCGGATGTCCACACTCAATCGCCACGTACATTACATCGCTCAACCGGTTGAGGTTGCGGGCAAAACCCCACAGTTCCAGTTGCGGAATAACACCGAGTTGTACCCCCATATCCAGAATAGCACGATACCGTTCGGCGATAGGCGGTAGTGAAATTACCGGAGCGTCAGCCGTGTGTGCACCGATGGGCGGTGTAGCAATGCGTTTACAGCCAATTTCAGCAAGCTGCGTCATTTCCCGCTTGAGTTGATCGACACCTTTGTTGCGTGTCGTTGCATCCTCGACGATCCAGGGCGCAAAGCCAATTGCGTTCTCCACCCGTAGGCCAAGATCACTGATGCGTCGACGCGTTTCTTCGGGACTGTTTGTCTTCAGATAGTCCTGAAACGAGTCGATCCAGATTTCGACTGACCGAAAGCCAGCTTTTGCCGCCGTTTCCAGCTCACCGATGAAGCCCAGTTTGTGCCCCCGGATGGTGCTCATGTTCAGGCACGGCACGAACGCGGGCGGGGCGGCAGCGGGCAAAGCGTAGAGTGGCGTAGCGGGCGTTGTCAGTAGGCCGCCGGCAGCAGCCAGCGCAGTTAGGGCATCACGGCGAATCATTCTGTGCTGACGACGGGACGATGGTCGTCAGCACAGAATGCCAGACAGGTCCGGTTTCTACTCACATGAGCGGTTCTTCTACGTCGGTGTCGAACACGCCGGTCAATACTTTTCCCTGCCGTTTTACCTGCACCCAGATGCGGTACCGGCCCGCTTTGGGAAATGAATACGGGAATGAAACCATGTTATTGATTTTCATCTCGTGTGACGGCATAGCCGCTGCCAGCACTTTATTTCTCTCCGCTTCGGGCAATGTCTTCAGATAAGCAACGTATCGGTCGATACTATCCCGAAAGGCGTCAGCCTTAATCGACGGGGCGTAGCGGGCCGTGTCGGCGATGCGTTTCACCAGCGACCCCTCGGCAGCCATCGAATAGGTTCCGACGGGATGCAGGTGAATATACACCGACCCATCGTTGTGCAGAATGACGCCGTGTCCGCTCATGCCCAGATATGGCTCGATGGGTGTGGCCGTACCATTGGCATCGGCCAGTGCAAATTTGAGTACATACGGTTTTCCTGTTTCAAGCACAGCACCCGGCTTATCCATCCAGAGCATACTCGACCCATCGGCCAGCGGTATCCGGTCACTTGGTTTACCACAAACGATCATGGTGTTATCAAGCCGTGCCATCGCGGGTTTGGCAGGCTTCATACTGATCGCGTTGGTCACCAGCCAGCTATCATCGGGGTCGGTAACGGCTTCTGCCGTCGTAGCGGGAGCCGATATATCGACGGTATCCGTCAGCGTTTCGCTAAATCCACTCTGATATACAACGTCGGAAAAGAGCAGGTATTTGCCCGCCGGTAAACTGGGGAGCTGACTATCGAACTGCAGCGAATCGCGACGAACAGGATGCAGATGGGCAAATGCATCCAGGCCCGGTACCCGTACCAGAAACGTGTGCATCAGCTTACCATGGTCGGGAATCAGAAAATTCAGTTGTCGCCGTGTCGGGCTGTTGGGTTTGCTGAACCCCGTCGTGTCGAGCCGAATTGCCAGTTCAGACCTTGCTGCCGACCCCGTAACCGTTGCCATCAATGTCGGCTTTTGGTACAGTTGCTCGGTGCGGTAGACCTCCGACGTATGGTTCCACCAGGTGCGCCAGCCGGTCAGCACCAGCGTGACTACCACTAACCCGATCCCCATACCTGCCAGCCGCCGACGCCGAAGTTTGGCGGGCGTAACCTGACCAGCGGCAAATACGCCATCGGCATTACTGGCGCCGACGATGGTAACCAGCATGGCAATCAGCAGCAGGCCCATAGCAGCCAGACCGAGACTCGTACCGGCAGGCATTTCACGCAACGCCGTTGCCACCGATACGACCGGTACAATCACTTGCTGATGCCCGTCGGGGCCATCGATGGTTAGTTCGATACTCGACGAACCCGACTCCATAAGCCAGATGTCGCCCTGATAAGGACCTTCGGCCGTTTGTGTCAGAATATCGTGCATCGGTGCCCCTTTGTCGCCGGCGAAAAAGTAGATAGGTCGCGCGCCAATCGACGACACCCGCCCCTGTTGCACAAAAACCGACACTTTAGCCACGCCCGGCACCACGTCGGGCGGTTGCACGCTGATGAGCAGCCCGTATTTACCGACCTGCTTTTCAACGACAATACCGGCACTGCCAATGTGCGCCCAGACCGAGCTGATCGACAGCAGGACGCAGCAAAAAGAAAGAATCGTAATCCGTTTCATTATAAATACTGTCAG
>JAKONH010000471.1 GCA_022702045.1 Spirosomataceae bacterium | reverse complement strand
GTCGCTGGTCGGGCCGGCCTACGGCAACTGGCGTCCGCTGATGATGCAGAACAACGGCTTTTTTCGGACAAATGAGATCGGGGCTGATGAACTGGTTATTCCCGCCCGGCCCAACGGCTGGGTCGACGGGGGGATTTTTCGGCGGCTGCACGAACACAAATGGACTTCGCAGGACGGTAGCGCGTACGACAACTGGAACAACGCATTTGGTGGAGTGACCAATGCCAACCGGGTGATCTACCAGATTGAGTCGGGGCAGATTCCGGTGACGCAGGGCAAAGACGCGCTGTTAGCAGAGCTGCGCGTTTTGCGGGCGTCGTATTACTATGTGCTCTGCGATATCTTTGGTAACGTACCCATCGTCACTCGGTTCAACGTGGAGGAAGGGTTTCTGCCCGATCAGAGCCCACGGGCCGAGGTGTACAACTTCATCGTGAAAGAGATTACCGAGTCGCTGCCCCTGTTGAGCGATACCGTCGATCGGGGCACCTACGGCCGGTTCAACAACAAATGGTCGGCCTATGCGCTGCTGGCACGGGTGTACCTCAACGCACAGGTGTACTCGGGCACGGCACAATGGGACAAATGCGCTGCGGCCTGCGACGCCGTCATCAATTCGGGACTTTTTGCGTTGGAAACCAATCAGCGTGACGTGTTCAGGACTGTCAACGAAAACTCGAAGGAGATTGTCTTTGCCATTCCCTACGACGAGATCTACGGAACGACGTTTTCGATGGCCATGGAAACCTTGCAACCCGCCAACCAGAAAACATATGGTATTGAAGCGGCCTGTTGGGGCGGTACCTGCGCCGTCCCGCAGTTCATCAACACGTACGATCCTGACGACAGCCGGTTGAAGGAAAACTGGATTCAGGGACAGCAATACGATGCTGCCGGACAACCGCTGCTGGGCAGTATGCGGGCCACCAACGGTAAGCCGCTGATTTACCTGAACCAACTGCCCGGCGTCGATTCGTCGGAGGAAGTACACGGTTTCCGAATGGGTAAGTACGAGTACAAACAGGGGCTGCGGATCAACATGAGCAACGACGTGCCGTTGTTCCGGTATGCCGACATGCTGATGATGAAAGCCGAATGCCTGCTGCGAACCGGTAACGCCGGTGGGGCCGCTACGCTAGTGACACAAGTCCGGGCGCGCAGTTTCAAAAACAACCCGACCAAAGCGACCGTAACGGCGGCTGACCTGATGAAAGGTAGTATGTACAAATATGGTTTGACGCGTAACGGTCAGTTTACGACGACGCAAACCGGCGATGATGTGCAGTATGGCCGGTTTCTGGACGAACTGGGCTGGGAGTTTACACAGGAAGGACACCGTCGGCAGGACATGATTCGCTTTGGTACCTATACCAAAAAGTCGTGGCTCTCGCACTCGCCCAATGGGGACTACCGCATTCTGCTACCGTTACCGCAGGCCGAGCTAAACAAAAACCCAAAGCTGAAGCAAAATCCGGGATACTAGCTTCCCAGATCTGACCGGGCGTGATTTGGTAACCCGTACTGCGTGTTACGGAATCCCGTCCGGTCAAGTGCCATAGCGCCATCTGTTTATTGAATTGATTACCCGTCTTTCATGCGTCTGTTTCGCCGTTTACTGCTGTGTTTAATCGTTGGCTGGCTGCTATGGAGTTTGCCCGGCTGTCGACAGAAGGGGGCCGAGACAGATTCGGCAAGCCCCACCCTGTTGCACCGACTGTCGGCCGACGAAACGGGCGTAACCTTTCGAAACGAGCTACCCGAAAACGAAGACACGAACCCGTTGGTCTACGAATATACCTACAACGGCGGGGGGGTGGCGGCTGGCGATCTAAACGGCGATGGCCTGGACGACCTGTACTTTACAGCTAACCAGGGACCGAACCGCCTGTACCTGAACCGGACGGCGAAGGGCGTCAACCCGGCAATTCGTTTCGACGACGTTACGGCTATAGCCGGTGTGACCGATGCCGAGAACTGGAAAACGGGCGTGACCATGGCCGATGTCAACGGCGACGGACGTCTCGATCTATATGTCTGTCATTCCGGTAATTTCGCTCCTGAACGGCGGCAGAATCGGTTATTTATCAACCAGGGGAACGACAAGCAGGGCGTGCCCCATTTTCGGGACGAAGCCGCCCGTTTCGGGTTAGCCGATTCCGCGTTTAGTACGCAGGCGGCTTTCTTCGATTTCGACCATGACCACGACCTCGACATGCTGTTGATCAATCATAGCCCCCGCCGGTTCGAGAATCTGGACGAGACGGGAATCGAACGGATCATGAATACGCCCGATCTGCTAACGGGTGTCAAACTGTACCGCAACGACACAAACAAGTTCACCGAGGTAGCGCAGGAAGTCGGGCTGCGTAATGCCCGGCTTTCCTACGGGTTAGGCGTGTCCGTCGCCGATGTCAACAACGATGACTGGCCCGATATCTACCTGTCCAACGATTACCTCGCTCCCGATTACCTGTACATCAATCAGGGTGGTCACTTTACTGATCAGACTGGCGTCGCACTCGGTCATACATCGCAGTTCTCGATGGGAAACGACATCGCCGACATCAACAACGATGGCTGGAGCGACATTTTTACGATGGATATGCTGCCCGAAGATAACCGCCGGCAGAAATTGCTCTTCGCTAACGACAACTACGAACTCTTCGCCCTGCGCGAACGCACTGGCCTGCACAAGCAGTACATGCGTAACATGCTGCACCTGAATCAGGGGGCATTGGGTGGAAAGACACCCATTTTTGCGGAAATCGGGCAGCAGGCTGGTATGTCGAATACCGACTGGAGCTGGGCACCGTTGGCCGCTGATCTGGACAACGACGGCTGGAAAGACCTGATCATCACCAACGGTTACGTTCATGACTATACGAACATGGATTTTCTTAAATACATGGGCGATTACGTGAAAGCCAGCAACGGCAACATTCAGCGCAGTAACCTGCTCGATCTGGTGCGGCAGATGCCTTCGTCGAACGTTATCAACTACGTATTTCGCAACAATGCCGGTCGTGTTCCAACCGACACGGCGGGGCAGGGGAGTTTGTTTAGCAACATGAGCCGGGCCTGGGGCTTCGATACACCCTCGAATAGCAACGGGGCTGCCTATACCGATCTGGACAACGATGGTGATCTGGATCTGGTTATCAACAATATCAATCAGGAAGCATTCGTCTACCGCAATGACGCGGAGAAACTGTTGAAACACAATACGCTCGCGATCAGACTGGACGGGCGCGGAGCGAATCGCTACGGCGTGGGGGCATCCGTTACGCTATATAACCAGAGGGGCATGCAACGGCAGGAGCAGCTACAATGCCGGGGTTTTCAGTCGAGTGTGTCACCGGTACTGCATTTTGGCCTGGGCGGGTCGAAACTAGTCGATTCGGTACGTATCGTCTGGCCCGGTGGACAAACGCAGTGGCTGCGCAATGTAGCAGTCAATCAGACGCTGACAGTACACGAGAATGACGCGCAGGCCGGAATGAAGCAATCCGTTCGTAATCAACCGCCCGTCTTCCAGCCGGTAACATCGCCGGTTAGCGGTACGGCTTCGGAAAACGACGTTAACGACTTTAAGCGGCAGCCGTTACTTACCAATTCGCTATCGTACAGCGGTCCGTGTGTGGTAAAGGGGGATGTCAACGGCGACGGTGTCGAGGATTTGTTCGTGGGTGGTGCGTCGGGTTATGCCGGGCGGGTACTGGTGCAGCGGACCGGGCGATTTACCGACACGCGGCAGCCCGCACTCATTGCTGACTATTTGCAGGAGGACACTGACGCGGCTTTCGTGGACGTCGATCGCGACGGTGATCTGGATCTGTATGTATGTAGTGGAGGCTACGATAATTTTCTGCCCAACGATGCGCTTTTACAGGATCGACTGTACCTCAATGACGGCAAAGGCCAGTTTACCCGAACGGTTAATGCGCTGCCGCGTATGTACACCAGTACCAGTTGTGTGCGCGTCGCCGACCTTAATGCTGATGGACACCCCGACCTGTTCGTGGGTGGGCGAGTCATACCAGCGCGGTATCCCGAAACGCCCGACAGCTACGTACTGCTCAACGACAGGCACGGTCGCTTCACCGACGGCACGAACCGGGTAGCTCCGGCCCTCAAAAAACTGGGTATGGTAACCGATGCCGCCTGGGCAGACATGAACGCCGATGGCCGGCCCGACCTGATTACCGCGGGCGAGTGGCTACCGGTGCAGGTCTGGATTAATCAGAACGGGCGGCTGGTAGATAAAACGACCGATTACCTGCCCCGACTGGCGGGCTGGTGGAACAAGCTACTGATTACGGATTTAAACGGCGACGGCCGGCCCGACATCGTTGCGGGGAACATGGGACTGAACACGCAGTGCCGAGCGTCGGAAAAGCGGCCTGCCGAACTGGTTTACAACGATTTCGATGATAACGGCACCGTCGATCCCATACTGACCATGCCGGTTCAGGGGCGCTTATACCCCTTTGTATCGCGTGATGAACTGCTCGATCAAATGACTACCATGCGCCCACGCTTTACCGATTATAAAAGCTACGCTAACGCTACTGTGTCTGACGTACTAACGCCTGACGAACAAAACCGCGCGACAACCCTACGGATCAACCGGCTTGAGACAACCATATTCGTCAGCCGCCCCGCCGGACAGCAATACCAGTTGGCCCGGCTTCCCGTTGAAGCGCAATACACACCCGTTTTCGCTATCACCACAACTGATTACAACGCCGATGGTCACCCGGATTTATTGGTAGGCGGTAATATTGCCCACAGCCGAATTCGGTTCGGAAACAACGATGCGGGACTGGGTTTGCTGCTACAGAGTGATGGTAAGGGCAACTTTACGTCCGTCAGTCAGAGCCGGTCCGGGCTGTCGATTCGGGGGGATATTCGCAGTTTTACGTGGGTGAACGGCCTATTGCTGACGGGTGTCAATAATCAGTCCTTTATGGCCTATAAGCGAAGCAATAACTGATGCGCTTATCGACGATTTTGCTAATAGCCTGTCTGCTGTCGTTCGGTGCCTGTCGACAGACCGGGCAGCCGGTAAAACAACCTGATTGTGTGCAGATTGATCGAGTAATCAATGCGATGAACGAGGTGATGATGCACGACGTCACCAACCCACCTCTGGCCGCACGGTTCTTTGCCTATGCTACGCTGGCTGGTTACGAAACGCTCAGCCATTCCGATTCAACGCTGCGCCCGTTACTGCGCCGGATCAATCAGTATCCCGTTATGCCGACACCCACCGTAACAGACTATAATCCCGAACTGGCTACGCTGCTGGCGATGATCGAAACCGCCAGTCGGCTGCAACCGTCCGGCCGGAATCTGGATAGCTGCCGCATACGTCTGCTGGATGATAGCCGGGCGCAGGGTTTATCGGACGCGACGCTGACCGGTTCGGAGGCATTTGCCAAAAGCATTGCCGATGCCGTAGTACGTTACGCGCGACAGGACGGCTATGCCCGATTGAGCGACTACCCGCGCTACACGCCGACCAAAGGCGACGGCTACTGGTATCCGACCCCACCCGCGTTTCTATCGGCAGTAGAGCCGCATTTTGGTAAACTTCGCCCACTGCTACTCGAGTCAACGGCGACGAACAAACCCCGGCCACCGGCACGTTTTTCGACCGACAGGCAGAGCGCTTTTTACCAGCAAATGACCGATGTATGCCGGGCAGGGCAAACGCTGACTGCCGAGCAGAAAACCATTGCCCAGTTCTGGGACTGCAACCCGTTTGCTGTGCAGGATGCAGGGCACTTGCAGATTGGCCTGAAAAAGATGTCGCCGGGGGCGCACTGGATAAAGATTGCAGGAGCTGCCTGCCGTCAGTCGCATACGTCATTCAGCCGTACGATACAGGTGCATACGGTATTGGCGATGACGCTTATGGATGCGTTTATCTGCTGTTGGGATGAGAAGTACCGTAGTAATCGCATCCGTCCCGAAACGGTCATCCGGCGCTACCTCGACCCCGACTGGAAACCCCTGCTGCAGACCCCGCCCTTTCCAGAGTATGTCAGTGGACACTCGGTCATTTCGGGCGCATCAGCGGAGATATTGACCCACTTTTTCGGTGATATGGCCTATACGGATTCGACAGAAATCAATTTTGGATTGGCGCCCCGGCGGTTTTCATCATTTCGACAGGCCGCGCAGGAAGCGGGCCAATCTCGCTTCTACGGCGGTATTCACTTCACTGATTCTGTAGTGGAGGGGCTGTCCGAAGGCAAACGTATTGGTACCTACGTCGTCGGAGGCCTGGCAAAAAAGTAGCGGAGTACAGCTGACCGCTCGTATTGTTTGCCCAATTAGTATAAATATTTTATAAGATTATATAATTTTCGTATTGTGTAAATTTCACACTATATATTTGTTCGACGAACTAAACCACTTCCTCTTTACGATACATGGATAGCTATTTAAACGGGCATCGCGTACTGGTCGCTCTGGACTGTATCATCTTTGGATTCGATGGTAAGTCCCTCAAACTCCTACTGATCAAGCGAAACTTTGAGCCCGAATTTAGTAAGTGGTCGTTGATGGGTGGGTTTCTGGAAGAAAACGAGGATTTGCAGTCGGCAGCTTCCCGGATTTTATTTACGCTGACAGGCCTGCATAATAACTATCTGGAGCAACTGCAAACGTTCGGTGCTGTCAACCGGGACCCCGTCGAACGAACTATATCGGTGGTCTACTACGCGCTGGTTACGATCGACGATCAGGATCCGGTTACGCTACAGGCCCATAACGCGTCGTGGATCGATCTGGCTGATAAGCCCGCCCTGATCTTCGACCACGATCAAATGGTGGAAACGGCATTGCGTCAGCTGCGCTACAAAGCGGCCATGTACCCCATTGGCTTTGAATTACTGCCCGAAAAATTTACGGTGCCGCAACTGCACAAACTCTATGAAGCGATATACGGCGTGCAACTCGACCGGCGCAATTTTAGCCGCAAGGTGATCGCTACCGAACTGCTGCGCGGCACGGGTGAAAAAGACGAAACGTCGCTGACCAAGAAAGGGCAACTGTACGCGCTCAACACGGAGAAATACCAGGCCTACCTGAACGGATACGCCACGTTTATGCCCGAGTTGGCCGAACTGGCAAAACCTTAGCGCCTGCCGCACAAGTCTTTCTATTAATCATCGGCTGACTCAGCCTGAAAGCGATGCGCTGTCCTGCATCAGTACGATAAGCGAACTACCCAAAATTAGTCTGATAGACGCATGTACGTAGTAAAAAAGACGGTTGCCCTGCTGCTGGCAACTGCCTGCGTGACCCTCGCACAGCCAACGTCCGTGCTTCGGGTCGATGTGGCGAAACCTGTCGCGGAGATTCAGCCGACGATGTGGGGAGTTTTTTTTGAGGATATCAACTTCGGAGCCGACGGCGGTATCTACGCCGAAATGGTCAAAAATCGCTCGTTCGAGTTTTTCAAGCCGCTGATGGGCTGGAAGGTCGATGGGAAAAAGCGCACCGAAGGCGATGTACTGGTGCAAAACCGGGGTGACGAAAAAAGCAGCAATCCCCGCTACCTGCGCCTGACTACCAACAACGCCGTAGCCGGTGACCTGAATCTGACAAACGAGGGTTTTCGGGGAATGGGCATTAAGAAAGGTCTACGCTACGACTTTGCCATGCTTTACCACTACCCGTCGGCTGGACAGGTAACGATGCGGATAGATTTGCTCAACGCCAAAAACGAAGTTATCGGCACAGGTACATTGACGCCCGGCGTGGATTCGCCCGGCCGGTCCGCCGGCGCGGTGGATTCGCCTGGTACGAATTCACCAGGACAGTGGCAAAAAGCGCAGGTTAGCGTTACTGCGACAGCGACCGAGTCCAAAGGAAAACTGCGTATCGGGCTGGAAGGAACGGGCGTCATCGATCTGGATATGATTTCGCTGTTTCCCGAAGATACCTGGAAGGGGCGACCCGGCGGAATGCGGGCCGACATGGTACAGATGCTGGCCGACCTGAAGCCCGGTTTCATTCGTTTTCCCGGTGGCTGCATCGTGGAAGGACATGACCTGGAACAGCGGTATCAGTGGAAGAAAACGCTTGGACCGATCGAAGACCGGCAACTGCTGATCAACCGCTGGAATTTTGAGTTTGGACACCGCCCGGCACCCGATTATTTCCAGACGTTCGGACTGGGGTTTCTGGAGTACTTTCAGCTCTGCGAAGACATCGGTGCGGCACCACTGCCGATACTGAACTGCGGCATGGCCTGTCAGTTCAACACCGCCGAGCTGGTGCCGATGAGCCAGATCGATCCCTACGTACAGGACGCGCTCGACCTGATCGAGTTTGCTAATGGTGACGTGTCGACACAGTGGGGGAAAGTACGGGCGAATTTGGGCCATCCCAAACCCTTCAACCTCACGATGATGGGCGTCGGTAACGAAAACTGGGGACCGCAGTACATCGAACGACTGGCCGTTTTCCAGAAAGCGATCAAAGCCAAATACCCCGATTTTCGATTGATATGCAGTTCTGGCACAGATCCTAATGGCGATCGGTTCGACTACCTGAACGGTGAGCTGCGGGCCATGAACGCTGATCTGATCGACGAACACTACTACCGCCGACCCGACTGGTTTTTGCAGAACGTCGGCCGGTATGATAGCTACCCGCGTACGGGCTCGAAGGTGTTTGCCGGCGAATGGGCAGCACAAAGCGACGACATTGCAAAGCCAACCAACAAAAATAACTGGCAGTGTGCGCTGTCGGAAGCTGCATTCATGACTGGTCTAGAGCGCAACGCTGCGGTAGTGCAGATGGCTTCGTACGCCCCATTGTTCGCCAACGCCGACGCCTGGCAATGGACACCCGATTTAATCTGGGTCGACAACCTGCATGTCTATGGTACGCCTAACTATTACGTACAACAGCTGTATTCGCGCAATAAAGGCACAAACGTATTGAGTCTGACCGAAAACGGGCAGGCGCTGGCTGGAAAAGACAGCGTGTACGCGTCAGCAGCCTGGGATAAGGCGGCTAGTGAGGTCATTCTGAAGCTGGTCAATGTGTCGGGCCAAGCCATCAGCCGGACCATTCAGCTCGATGGAGCAAAAAAGCTGGCTAAGACGGGTACGCTGACGTTGCTGACGAATGACAAGCTGGATGCCATGAACTCGTTCGAGAACGCCACCGCCGTCAGTCCGGTAGAACGGCAGATTCCGGTCGACAGTAACCGGAAAACGGTCGTGATGACGCTGGCGCCCCGGTCGCTATCGGTCGTGCGCATTAAGGTGACACCCTAATTTTTTATTTCTCATAGGTTGGTAGTGCAAATGGGGGTGGGGCTTTGCTCCACCCGCTTTTCGACAGCCGATAAACTCCATCACTCCATGAATAACCCTTACGTAATTGGCGTCGATTTCGGGACCGACTCGGTTCGGGCGCTGATCGTCGATACGCAAACCGGTCAGGCGGCTGGTACGCATGTGCACGAGTACGCCCGCTGGAAGCAGGGGCTGTATTGCGACCCGGCTACGTCGCAGTTCCGGCAGCACCCGCTCGATTACCTGGAAGGTATCGAAGAAACCATCAAGGGTGCACTGGCACAGGCTCCGGCGGAGGTGCGCGGGCAGATTGTCGGTATCTCAATTGACACGACGGGGTCGACACCCGGTCCTGTCGATGAAACGGGCCTGCCGCTGGCATTACGCCCCGACTTCGCTGAGAATCCAAATGGTATGTTTATCCTTTGGAAAGACCATACCGCCAATGCCGAAGCCGAAGAAATCAATAACCTGGCGCATCACTGGGATACTGACTACACCAAATATGTCGGCGGTATTTATTCGTCGGAATGGTTCTGGGCCAAGATGCTCCGTACTATTCGAGTCGATGAGGCCGTTCGGGAAAAAGCCTTCTCCTGGGTCGAACATTGCGACTGGATTTCGGCCGTGCTGACAGGGAACACAAACCCCCTGACCCTAAAACGGTCGCGCTGTGCAGCCGGGCACAAAGCTCTCTGGCACGCCGACTTCGATGGATTGCCGTCGGAAGAGTTTCTGACCAAACTCGACCCCTTGCTGGCTGGTCAGCGTGATCGCCTGTTTCACGATACCTACACCTCCGATCAGGCGATGGGTACATTGTCGCCGGAATGGGCTGAAAAACTAGGACTGTCGCCGGACGTGGTGGTAGGGGTCGGTGCTTTCGACGCGCACATGGGTGCTATCGGGGCCGAGATCGAACCGTATGCGTTCGTCCGCATCATCGGTACCTCGACCTGCGACATTCTGATGGCGCCTAACGAAGAGATTGGCCATCGACTGATTCGCGGTATCTGCGGGCAGGTCGATGGATCGGTGGCACCGGGTATGCTGGGGCTGGAAGCGGGCCAATCGGCGTTTGGCGATGTCTATGCCTGGTTTGCCCGGCTGATCACTAAGCCTGTTCG
Organism: Spirosomataceae bacterium; assembly: GCA_022702045.1. GTDB lineage: Bacteria > Bacteroidota > Bacteroidia > Cytophagales > Spirosomataceae > Spirosoma. The sequence continues at coordinate 11,742 of JAKONH010000471.1, read as the reverse complement.
CGAGCTGCTAGGCGACGAAGCAGCCGATACAATGGCCGCCAAACTGATTCCGCACCTGACCAAACAGGCTGAGCAATTTCCCGTTACGCCAACTGATCTAATTGCCCTCGACTGGATCAACGGTCGTCGTACGCCCGATGCCAATCACACGCTCAAGTCCGCGATTGCCGGGCTGAACCTGGGTACCGATGCCCCCCGCGTATTTAAGGCGCTGGTCGAAGCCACGGCCTTCGGGTCGCGCAGTATCGTCGATCGCTTTGTCGAAGAAGGTGTACCCATCAGGAAAGTAATCGCCATCGGTGGCGTCGCCAAGAAGTCGGCTTTCGTAATGCAGACGCTGGCCAACGTGCTGAACAAACCCATTCAGGTCGCGCAGGCCGATCAGGCGTGTGCGCTGGGAGCGGCTATGTGTGCGGCCGTTGCGGCTGGCGTACATCCGACAATGGAAGCCGCGCAGCAGGCAATGGGCTCGGGTTTCGACGCCGAATACCACCCCCGTCCCGAGCTGGTACCGGTCTACGAGATGCTGTATCAGCGTTATCGGAAGCTAGGCGGCTTTGTGGAAGGTGAATTAGCGAAAAACACAGAGTTCGTCAATGCCTAAACGTTGCTGCATCGGTGGGCAATGCAGCGCAAAATCATCAGAAAATCATTCTACAACCGAATACAATGCTTGATTTAAAACAGTACGAAGTCTGGTTCGTAACCGGCAGTCAGCACCTTTACGGCGACGAGACCCTGCGGCAGGTAGCTGACCACTCGACACAGATTGCACAATTCCTAAACGCCAATGCAGCTGTGCCGGTACGGGTCGTTTTCAAACCGACTGTTACCCGGCCCGACGAGATTTATGCCATTTGCCAGGAAGCCAACGTGGCACCGAATTGCGTTGGTGTAATTGCCTGGATGCATACGTTCTCGCCCGCTAAAATGTGGATTCGGGGCCTGACGATCCTGAAAAAGCCGCTGCTGCACCTGCACACGCAGTTCAACCGCGACATCCCCTGGGCTGACATCGACATGGACTTTATGAACCTCAACCAGTCGGCGCACGGCGACCGGGAGTTTGGGTTTATGGTCTCGCGGATGCGCATGAACCGGAAAGTGGTCGTCGGCTACTGGCAGGACGACACCGTGCTGGCCCAAGTCGGTGCCTGGACACGCGTAGCCGTGGCTGGGTATGAACTGAAGACGCTGAAAGTAGCCCGCTTTGGCGATAACATGCGGCAGGTAGCCGTGACCGAAGGCGATAAAGTTGCTGCCGAAATGACCTTCGGTATGTCGGTCAACACCTACGGCATTGGCGATCTGGTGGCAGTTATCAACCAAATGGCCGACGCTGATGTGGATAAACTCGTGCAGGAGTACGCAGATACGTACACACTGATGGATTCGCTGGTACGCGGTGGGGTCCAGCATGAATCGCTGCGTGACGCAGCCCGTATCGAGCTGGGTCTGCGCGCTTTCCTAACCGACGGTGGTTTCGGCGCATTCACCGACACGTTTGAAGACCTGCATGGGATGAAGCAACTGCCGGGCATCGCGTCGCAGCGACTGATGGCCGATGGCTTCGGTTTCGCCGGTGAGGGCGACTGGAAGACGTCGGCGATGGTTCGTACGATGAAGGTAATGGCGGCTGGCCTGTCGGGCGGTAACTCGTTCATGGAAGACTATACCTACCATTTCGATCCGTCGAACCCGTTGGTACTTGGTTCGCACATGCTGGAGATCTGCCCCTCGATCGCGGCCGGTAAACCGACCTGCGAAATCCATCCGCTGGGTATTGGCGGTAAAGAAGATCCTGTCCGGCTGGTGTTCAACGCGGGCGCGGGTCCGGCGATCAACGTGTCGCTCATCGATATGGGCAACCGCTTCCGGCTGCTGGTCAATGAGGTCGAAGCCGTCGAGGTGGCGCAGGCGCTGCCCAAACTGCCCGTGGCCCGGGCGCTCTGGAAACCTATGCCCGATATGGCAACCGGCTGTGCCGCCTGGATTTATGCGGGTGGCGCGCACCACACGGTGTACAGTCAGAACCTGACGACCGAACACGTCGAAGATTTCGCCGAACTGTTTGGCGTCGAACTGGTCGTGATCGACAAAAACACAACCCTGCGTCAACTCAAAAATGAGCTTCGCTGGAGCGAAGTAGCGTACAAATAGAATGATTGAGTGATAGAATGACTGAATGGAAAAGTGCCCCGACAACCTATTCAATCATTTTATTACTCAATCATTCAATCCTTCCTTGACTATGAAAAAACTGCTTACCACGCTACTTCTTGCCTCTCTCGCCATACCCACACTGGCGCAGAACAAGGCGACGGTTAATGCCGAGGGAGCAATGGTGACCATCAACCGGCACATCTACGGTCACTTTGCTGAACACCTGGGTCGCTGCATCTACGGCGGGTTTTACGTCGGCGATAACAACAAGACGATCCCGAACAAAAACGGGGTGCGGCTCGATGTGGTCGACGCGTTGAAGAAAATGAAAATTCCGAATCTGCGGTGGCCGGGCGGCTGCTTTGCCGATACGTATCACTGGAAAGACGGCATCGGTCCGAAAGCCAAACGCCCGAAGATCGTGAACACCTGGTGGGGGGGCGTCACGGAAGACAATAGCTTTGGTACGCACGACTTTCTGAACATGTGCGAGCTGCTGGGCACCGAGCCTTATCTGGCGGGAAACGTCGGGAGTGGCACCGTGCAGGACCTCAGCGAATGGGTGGAGTATGTCAACTTTCCCAGTAACAGTCCTATGTCGAATCTGCGGCAACAGAATGGCCGGTCAACTCCCTGGAACGTTAAATTCTGGGGAGTCGGCAACGAAGCCTGGGGCTGCGGAGGAAATATGAAACCCGACTACTATGCCAATATCTACCGGCAGTACAGCACGTTCATGAATAGTCAGGTCGGTAAGGAAAAGATCTTCCGCATTGCATCGGGGGCCAGTTCAGACGATTTTAACTGGACCGAAACGCTGATGAAGAACATCCCTGGTAGCATGGTCGAAGGGGTAGCGTTGCATCATTACTCGGTGTTCGGCTGGGGGGAAAACGCGAAGGGTTCGGCTACGGAATTTACCGAAACCGACTATGCTCATACAATGAACGAAGCCTTAAAAATGGACGAGTTTGTGCAGAAGCATTCGGACATCATGGACAAGTACGATCCGAAGAAAAAGGTCGCGCTGGTCGTCGACGAATGGGGGGCGTGGTACAATGTCGAGCCGGGCACAAATCCGGGTTTCCTCTTCCAGCAAAACACCATGCGCGATGCTGTACTGGCGGGCGCTACGCTCAACATATTCCACAAACATGCGGAACGGGTTCGGATGGCTAACCTGGCACAGGCAATCAACGTATTGCAGGCGGTTATCCTGACTGACGGTCCGAAGATGCTGCTAACGCCGACCTATCACGTGCTGGAGATGTACAACGTTCACCAGGACGCTACCATGCTGCCTGTCGACGTAAAAGCTGACGACTACAAAGTAGGTGAGTACAAACTCCCTGCCGTATCAGTGTCTGCCTCGCGCGACAAAGCCGGAAAAACACACATCTCGCTGGTCAATATCGACGCGGGTAAGCCACAGACAATCACGGTTAATCTGAAAGGCATCAACGCGAAAAGCGTATCGGGCCGGATTCTGACGTCGGCAAAAGTGCAGGACTACAACACCTTCGCCCAGCCGAACAAAGTGAAGCCCGCCCCTTTCTCCGGTGCCAAACTCACCGGCGACGAACTAACGGTTACGCTACCCCCGGTGTCGGTGGTGGTATTGGAAATGTAATGCTTGAATGATAGAGTGACAGAATGATTAAATAGGCTAAAGCACGATTGGGCTGACGCTTCACAGTCATTCTATCATTCTATCAGTCAAAATTCAATCATTGAACCATGTACAAAACGCTACAAGACGAATGCTACGAGGCTAACATGCAATTGCCGGAGCTGGGGCTGGTGCTGTTTACGTTTGGTAACGTCAGCGCCGTCGATCGCGACAAAGCCGTGTTTGCCATTAAGCCCAGCGGGGTGCCGTACGCACTGCTCAAACCCGAAGACATCGTTATCTGCGACTACGACGCGAAGATTGTTGCCGGAACCATGCGCCCCTCGTCCGATACGAAAACGCACGCGCTGCTGTACAAAACCTGGGACGATATTGGCGGCATCACGCACACCCACAGCACCTATGCCGTAGCCTGGGCGCAGGCTGGTATGGACATTCCCATCTTCGGCACGACCCACGCCGACCACACCCACCAGGATATTCCCTGCGCTCCGGTACTGACCGATGCGATGATTCAGGGCGACTACGAACACGAGACCGGTAACCAGATTTTCGACGTGTTCCGGGAAAAGGGACTGTCGCATCACGAAGTCGAGATGGTGCTGCTGCAAAACCACGGTCCGTTTACCTGGGGGAAAACGGCCGAGAAATCGGTCTATAACGCAGCCGTGCTGGAAGAAGTAGCCCGCATGGCGTATATGACGCTAGCGATCAACCCCGATACACCACGTATCAAAGACACGCTGCGGATGAAGCATTACGAACGTAAGCACGGCAAAGACGCCTATTACGGACAAGGCTGCTAACCAGCAACACCGTCGACCTTTCCTAAACCTTTCCTTATGAAACTCGGACTCGAAACTATTGACTACATCATTTTCGGGGTCTACTTCGTCATTGTCGCTTCCTACGGGTACTGGGTGTACCGCAACAAAGGCAAGCAGACCGCCGATAGTAAAGACTTCTTTCTGGCTGAAGGCTCGCTGACCTGGTGGGCAATCGGTGCGTCGATCATCGCGTCGAATATCTCGGCCGAACAGTTTATCGGCATGTCGGGGCAGGCCTTCCAGTTGGGCCTGGCCATCTCGGTATATGAGCTGGTGGGTGGCCTGTCGCTGGTGATTATCGCGGTGTATTTTCTGCCGATGTACATCCGCAACAAAATTTACACTATGCCGCAGTTCCTTGAAATGCGGTACGACAAGCGGCTGGCGACAATCATGGCCGTGTTCTGGCTGTTCCTCTACATTCTCGTCAACCTCACCTCGATCATCTACCTAGGGGCGCTGAGTCTGGAGAAAATGACGGGCTTCAACTTCATGGCCTGTGCGATTTTCCTGACCGTCTTTGCCGTATTCATCACACTGGGTGGTATGAAAGTGATTGGTTATACCGATGTGATTCAGGTCGTCTGTCTGGTCGTCGGCGGGCTAGCTACGACCTATCTGGCGCTAAATCTGTTGTCGGACAAAGTCGGCACAGGGGCGGGTGTATTTGAAGGATTAAGCCTGCTGCGCGAGAAAGCCGATCACCATATGCACATGATCTTTGCCAAAGGCGAATACTTCGTCCACGACGGACGTGGTGGTAAGATCGACGCCTACAATCAGCTGCCGGGCTTATGGATGTTTATCATTGGCGGGCAGTGGATCGTGAACTTCAACTACTTTGGTTGTAATCAGTACATGATTCAGCGGGCGCTGGGTGCCGATCTACCTACGGCGCGTAACGGTGTTTTATTTGCTGCATTTCTGAAAATCATGATGCCGTTCATCGTGGTGCTGCCGGGACTGGCGGCCTATGTCCTGTTTCAGGAAAATGCCGATGTGGCTATCGTGCAGGGGATTACGGACAATAACATTGTCAAGCCCGATAATGCCTATCCCGTACTGCTCAATATCTTGCCGACGGGCCTGAAAGGCTTATCGTTCGCGGCTCTGACGGCGGCTATCGTGGCGTCGCTGGCGGGCAAAGCCAACAGTATCTCGACGATTTACATGCTCGACATTCACCAGAAGTTTTTCAACCCGAACATGACCGAGAAACAAACTGTGTGGCTGGGTCGGGTAGCGATCGTAGTGTCGTTCATCATTGCGCTGGCGATCAGTCCGTTCCTGAAGAATTTTGGGCAGGGCTTCGAATACATTCAGGAGTATACTGGATTCATCTCGCCGGGTATTCTGTGTATCTTCCTGTTGGGGATGTTCTGGAAACGGGCAACGGCAGGCGGGGCATTGGTCGCAGCGCTACTGAGTATCCCGCTGTCGACGTTTTTCAAGTACGAATATCCTGATATTCCGTTCCTGAACCGGATGGGTATCGTGTTCTGGATATGCGTTGCCGTTCACGTACTGATTAGTCTCCTTAGCTCGAAAGGAGCAGAAAGCCCGAAAGCATTCACCGTCAACAGCGAGTGGTTCCGTACAAATTCTTCGTTCCGACTGGGTGCCGTAGCTGTCTGTGCCCTACTGGCGACAGTCTACATTTTCTTCTGGTAAGAACAGTAGCACCAACAAGCGAAGGCCCCCGTTCTGACTAGAGTTAGTCAGAACGGGGGCCTTCGCTTGTTGGTGTTCGCCTACACTTATTTCACTGGTTCAGCCGCAGGCGTTCCTTCCAGTAATCCCTTGCGCCGGAGGATGGCATCAGTGAATTTCAGGTCCTGCTCACTGTTGAAAATGCTGAAGGGCAGGTACAGAAACTGCGCTTTGGCCAGGCCTCTGGTAACCGTTTTGGCGATCCAGCTTGCTTTGACGTTGCGGGTTGCTTCGGCGTTGTCGAGGTACAGGATGTAAGCTTCTTTGTCTTTGTTGACGCTGCTGATCTGATCCCATTTCAGGATGCCGCCTTCTTTGGCGTTGATACGCATCAGAATCTGCCGGCTGTCGATTTCGTAGACGTATTTCTGAAATAGGGCTTTGCTCTGCTCCATCTGTGCGATACCGGTGATCTGCACGGCCCAGAACAGCACGTACAGCACAGTTAACAGAAAGATAACGATGGCGGGCCAGTAATGATCGAACGTACCGGTGGCGTATAGCGCAATATTGAGAATAATCAGCGCGAGTGGAATCAGGCCAAATTTCCAGTTGTCGCGCAGCCACTGCTTCAGAGCTAGATTAATGTACGTTTTTTGATCTAAGGCGTATTTTCTGGTCTTAACAATCATACCTGTGGTCAATAAACCACAAAGATACGTAACCGTTGTGAGTCGTGCTGTTGAATGATTGAATAGTTGAATTTTCCCATCTTTGCGGCTCGAATCCTGTTTTATTGAATCCGTATGGAAACTGCCCAGCCCACGCTGATCCTGACCGCTGAACAAATACGCCAGAAAATCCGGCGTATTGCTTTTCAGATATACGAAAACAACGTTGACGAATCGGCGCTGCTGCTGGCCGGTATTACCGGTGAAGGGTTCATGATGGCGCAGTCGCTGGCTGGCGTGTTGCGGGAAATTGCTCCCTTTGCCGTCGATCTGATCGAACTGAAGCTCGACAAGACGCAACTCAGTCAAACGCCGGTACAGACCGATCGGCCCGCCGATGCGTTCACCGACAAAGTGGTGATTCTGATTGACGACGTCATTTATACGGGCAGAACGCTTGCTTTTAGTCTGCAACCATTCTTACAGGTACCAGTCCGCAAATTACAGGTCGCCGTACTGATTGACAGAAACCACCCGCGCTACCCCGTGGCCGCCGATTATAAAGGCTACGAACTCAGCACGACGCTGACCGAACACGTTGACGTCGTCCTTAGTAATGATGACCGGATGGGGGTGTACTTGCGGTAGGAGCGAAGAAAGAGATACGAAGAAAGAACAAAGACAATAAGATAAAATACTGCTGTTTGCCCAGGTGTGGACCTTCACAGACCTGTTATCCGGTAAGTATTGATGACGCACAAGCGGTCGGTGAAGACACACACCTGGGGCATTACAAGAGACAGGAAAGTTAGAAGAAAGAGGAAAGACGTGAGAGTAAAAGATCGCCATCACGGAAATCTTTCATCTCACGTCTTTCCTCTTTCTTCTTTACGTCTATCCCTTCGTCGTCCTGATCAGACTAATCCCGGCGAAGAAAAGGATACCGCCCATAATCAAGTAAACGAACGACGCTTGCGCGACTCCGCCTTTGGTGAAGTCGATGCCTCCATAGATCAGACCGACAAGGCCGACCAGGGTTAAAATAAGGCCAAGTATGCTTTTGGGAGTCATTGTGATAGAATCAGTTAGTGAGTGACAGGTTTTGACACACAACTAATTCCCGATCAGAATGTCCCGGAAAATTTAGTAAGCAGCCTGTCCGGCTATTCGAGCAGTACCATAATATCCTCGCGTGTCAGCGACTTGATAAAGTTTTCTTCGGTTGTGATCAGGCTACCCGCCAGTTGCTGCTTGGCCCGTTGCAACGCCAGAATCTTTTCCTCAACGGTGTTCTTTGCGATGAATTTGTAAGTGAAGACCGGCTTCTGCTGCCCAATCCGGTGCGCCCGATCGACGGCCTGCGCTTCGATGGCGGGGTTCCACCAGGGATCGAGAATAAAGACATAGTCAGCCGCAGTCAGGTTGTGGCCCAGTCCACCGGCTTTAAGCGAAATCAGAAACAGCTTGACCGAATCGTCGGTCTGGAATAGTTCAACCTGACTTTGCCGGTCGGTAGTCGATCCGTCGAGGTAAGCGAATTTGATACCTTTCTCCTTTAGGTACTGCCTTACCACGTTTAGGTGCTTGATGAACTGACTAAATACCAACACCTTGTGGTTTTCAGTCATCGCACTTTCCAGCCGCATCAACACGTCCGACAGCTTACCGGAATCTCCTTCGTACTCGTCGTTGACCATGCGTGGGTGATTGGCGATCTGGCGTAGCTTAGTTAGGCCCTGCAGTACGACCATCTGCGAACGCGCCATACCTTCTTCCTCGATGCGTTCCAGAGTCAGGTTACGGTAATACGACTTGGCTTCTTCGTATTGCTCGGCCTGCGCTTCAGTCATGTCGCAGAACAATACGTTCTCCACTTTCTCCGGCAGGTCGGTCGCTACCTGACTCTTGTTGCGTCGGAGCAGAAACGGCTTGATGAGCGCGTACAGACGGGTAATCTTCGTCTCGTCGTGCCGCTTCTCGATCGGAATCTGAAACTCGTTTCGAAAAAACGACTGACTACCCAGCAGACCGGGATTTATGAACGTCATTTGCGCCCAAAGGTCCATCGTGCTATTTTCCAGCGGTGTACCCGTCAGGATTAGCCGATGGGCCGCGTTGAGATGCATCACCGCTTTGGTGATGTGCGACGACGGGTTTTTGATAGCCTGCGACTCATCGAGAATGATATAATGAAAGCGGTACTCGCTCAGCAAATCGATGTCGATTCGGACAATGCCGTACGAGGTTAGGATCAGGTCGTAGTCGTCGAATTGCGCCGTGTTTTTATCGCGGTAGGTGCCCGTATAGACTAGTACGCGCAGGTCGGGGGTAAACTTACGAGCTTCAAGTTCCCAGTTATACAGCAGCGACGTCGGCATGACCAGCAGCGACGGCTGGGTAGCACCCGCTTCTTTCTGCCCCTGCAACATCGCCAGCGTCATAACGGTCTTACCCAAGCCCATGTCGTCGGCCAGACAGCCACCGAACCGATACTGCCGCAGGAAGTTCATCCAGTTGTATCCGGCCTGCTGATAGGGGCGCAGGGTACCGCCGAAGCCGCCGGGCAACGGAAACGATTCGATTTCCTGAAAATCGCGCAGCCGTTCGAGTTTATGGCTCATCACGGCCGTGGCGAGGTTGTTGCGTTCGAGTTCTTGCACCAGCGCAAGGTGATGCTTGCGCAGCATCAGCCGGTCCAGCATCAGCCCGTCGATACCGTCCGGATGCTCCAGGAAGCCGAACAACTCGGAGAAGCGCGTAAACCACGCTTCGGGAATGACCGCTATTTCGCCGTTGGGTAAGGTAAACTCCTGCTTTTTGTCGAGGATCAGCGAGCGCAGCTTGATAAACGGAATTTCGAACTCCCCGAAGCGAACGTTGGCGTAAATATCGAACCAGTCACGCCCTTCTTCAATTGACACGTCGATGCTCGAATAGCCGAGGAAGTAGCGCTTGTTGTCCTGCTTGTGCTGTTGCACCAAGAATCCTGCGTCGCTCAGCTGATTGCTGTGCGTATTGAGCCAGTCGAACGCTTCGGACTTGGGCAGAACGAGTCGCCCGTGCCGAATGTCGAGCCCAACTTCGCGCAGGAAAGTCAGCTTTTGTCGTTCCAGTCGCTGATCGCGCCGAACACGGTGGAAGATATAGTCGTCGCCCTTTTTTTCCAGATTGACGTTGGCCGACGTACTGAAGCTGTCAAAGCGGAACGCGAAATCACCGTATTGAAACGACAGATCGAAAGCGATACGCTGACAGGCGTCTTCATCGCTATCACTGCCGTCGGTGAACAGCCCCGTTGCCACTGTCCGGCTCGACGCGACCATCTCCGAGATCGTCAGAACCGGTACCAATTCGAGTGATTCCTGCCGAATTTCAAACCCCTTGGCATACACGTCGTAGGACGCGATCAGCGGGGATACAAACCGTTCGTAATACTGCTGCTCAATGTTGCGCGGCACAACGATATGGTTCTTGTTGAAAAAGGGCCGCAGCTTACGCCCATCAACATTTTTGCTGAAGTGATACAACTGATTTCCCACCATCATGTAAGCGGGTTCGTCGCAGATCATCAGCGCATTTTTGAACTGAAACTCAATCCGACGGGTCTCGCGTGACCCGTCGGGGTTGGTCGCACCCGTCGGATAGCGGATGATTGGGAAATAGTGCGTGGCGTCGGCTTTGCGGTCGAAGTGAAAATGGACCCTAGCGGATTCTGGCATCCAGTTAATCAGTTCGCCCGCCGGGTTACCGTCGTTGCCCATGATGTAAAAGGGCCGCCCCTTCAGCAGGGCCATTATTTTAGGCTTTATGGTTTCAAGGTAGCCGCTAATAGCCTCCTGAACTACTTTATCACCCTTGTTGGTATCGTATAACTTCAAAAAGAAATCGACCGTAGGTAGTTTACGGGTATTGTATTTCTTGACGATACAATCCTGCTGAATGCTCTCGATGAGCCGAACTAACTCGAAGTCAAGCTCATCCAGTCCATGCGCAAACTCGCCAACGTTCTGCGTCGATAGTGTTTGGTTTAGCAGCGTCAGTTCGCCCCGGCTATTCCGCTGCACAACAAACGCTTCCACAAGATAGCCCAGAAACTCGTGCTCAAGCAGGGAGTAGACGATCTGAAAAGGTTGAGTAGGCGAAACTTTCATGCCGACAGACGATCAGCCCGGCACCTGCTAGTATTACGTTCAGGGCCGGGTCAGGGTTAAAATGGGTAAACTGATTAATGGAAATGAGCTAGTTAGATTGCTTCCTAAGCAGCTCATTATGAGTTTGTTGAGTGTAATTTTGTAAGGCTACTAGCGCCAAATATACAAACAGAAACAAAAAAGCCAAGTGCCTTTAGATAGTATAGTCGTAAAGTAATGACTTGTATAAATCACGTGGATTGTCCAATAGACGCCTTGCTTTAAGAAACTGTTGCACACGGACGAGCGCTGTAACAGTTTCGCTATATAAACGTAATAGTGTTATTGGCACAGTCTTAATTAAGCTGGTTGTCCTTACGGCTAAGTACACCAAGATAAAACATACTTATGTTTATAAATTGGCATGTATAGTTGTCAAAGGTGGCTTTTTGTATATAAAGAAATTAAAAAATAGATTATTTTTTAATAATGTATCCATTTTGTGGCATAATAGTTACTAACACAGCAATGGATAAAATAAGGTTAATGTCTAGTTAATTGATTGATACATAATTAGTTATCAATGAACGGGTACGTGTACAGGCTAATTTGGGCCGACGTACCACTACAAAAATAAGGGGCTGCGAGAGGGGGGCTACCGTCCTTATAAC
>JAKONH010000479.1 GCA_022702045.1 Spirosomataceae bacterium | reverse complement strand
TCGCCATAGTATTTGGTTTTAAAATAAGTTCAATCTTACCGTATTGTAGCAGCAGATACTACGTTTATTCCCCCTTGCTGTACTGCTGCCGTTGTACTGTCAGAAGGGGCAGCTGCACCGTCTAGATATTTTGCAGCTTTCGCCTTCAGATTCGCAGGGATTCGACTTGCTAATTCTGGAGTTGTAGAAAGAAGTGGTTTTTGTTCTTTACACCACGCCTGCCAGGTAGCTTCATCTTCCACAATCAGGCGAATCCGCATCGAGAAGTGTCCACGTCCACAAACTTCTGTACAAGCTATCTCGTAGCCGAAATTTGGGTTGCCCGTAATGTTCCGCATCTCATCCGTTGTTTTATCAGCGGTGAATGCAAAGCGTGTTGGCATACCTGGTACAGCATCCATTTTTACCCGCATGTGGGGAATAAAAACACTGTGCAACACATCACGTGCGCGGATTTTAAGCAGAATAGGTTTGTTTACGGGAATATGTAGCTCTGTCGTGCTAGTGAAATCGTCAAACGATGCTTCGTCGGTGTAATCGATTCCGGTATCGTTTGCATTGTCAATCAATTTATAGTTGTAAGCACCAAGCTTATTGTTATCAACACCTGGATAGCGCACAATCCAGTTGAATTGCTTACCAACGATTTCAAAAACCTGTGAATTTTCAGGCGCTTCCGCCATAATATCACGCCAAGCGCGCCAGCCAGTGAACACCAATACCGCCATGATGACCGCAGGAATCACGGTCCAGATTAGTTCCAGCTTATGGTTTTCAGGGTAGTAAGCAGCCCGACGTCCTTCTTTGTGCTGATATTTCCAAGCGAAGATGAAAAGCAACGCATTCGTAACAACAAAGGCAAACGTAATAATACCCATCGATAACCAGAACAGGAAGTCAGTACGACGACCGTGTGGTGATGATGCTTCGGGCAAAAAGAACTGACGTGCGTACATAAACGACCAGACAGCTCCAATTAGACCAACGATAAAGAAGATCAGGAAAAACACACCGTTGATACGGTTGCTGGTTATCGAGAACTCCGAGTCATTAGCGCCATTCGCATTCTTTACGACAGCAGCCATCCGGGAGACTACTAATGCAGCTAAACCCAGGAAGATTATCGATAAAATTGCGACTATATAAATCATAGAGGTGATGAGTTATTAGTTGATATCGTGGTGCAGCGACTCTTCCAACATCGGGTGATGCTTTGGAACCAGATTTGCTTTCTCCAACTGACTGTAAACGCTCCAAACAAAACCCGATGCGAAGATCAGAATCATACCAAACTCCATCGGACCGAAACCACCATGAGAACCAACTGTTCCGGGCATAATGTTTACGTAAAAATCGAAGTAATGTCCGATCACAATACCCCAAGCCGCTACTTTCAAAATGATGCCTGTCCGCTTTGCCGCCGTTGTCATTAGAACAAGAAACGGGAAGACAAAATTCAGCGTCAGGTTGATAAAGAAAGGCGCTTTATAGATACCGCCAAAACCACTAAAGATTTCCCGGTAATGGATCGTTTCTTCTGGTAAATTGGCGTAGTAGATAAGCATAAACTGCGCAAACCATACGTAAGTCCAGAAGATACTGAAGGCAAACATGAACTTGCCTAGGTCATGTAGATGGCTTTCTGTAACAACCTGTAGATAGCCGCGCTCCTTAAGTGCCAAAACGGTCAGCGTGATAATAGCTAGGCCTGTAACGTGCCAGCTAGCCAGTGTATACCAACCGAACATCGTACTGAACCAGTGGGTGTCAATAGACATGACAAAATCCCAAGCCGACGTCGACGATGTTACAGCAAATACGACAAGGAATATAACGCCAACGCGCAAACTCTTGTAATAGTAATCTGTACCAGCAGACAAATCTTCCTGAAGCGAGTAGCTTCTGATCATCCGCCATAACACATACCACAATACAAAATATAAGGCAACACGAATGACGTAGAAAGGCGTATTCAGGAAACCGCGCTTACCAGCAATAATTGGATCGTATTCTGGACTTGCTGTATCATACAATGCAGGGTTTGTCCAGTGAAACAAATCGTGACCAGCAAGAAAGAATACAGCTAGTACAACAATACCCATTATCGGTAAGTAAGCAGGTAATGCCTCAGGCACTCGTTTGAAAGCAACCGACCAACCAGCTTGTGCCAAATAGTTATACGACATGAAAAACATGCCAATTACCGAAGCACCTGTAAAATAGATTGCATTCAGCCACACGTTAGCCCACAGACGATTCGTCCATTTGTAAGCATGGTGTGCTGCCCCTTCTGCATGTTCTGCACCAGCCGCGTGTGCAACTTCGTGCGTTTCATGCCCGCCCCCCGATGCTGCCAGGAAGCAACCCAGGGCAACTAATACAACACCAGCGCCCAACCCCATAAGGATCCGGCGCTTGGAGTCAGCCGTAAATTCAAATTGTTCGTCTACAGACGGTATTGCGTGAGCCGATGCCATTCCTGATAAATTTGCCGTTTTTCTTTATTCGACTTCAATACTTGTGAAGTCGGCTACCAGCCTTGATTAACCCTGTTGCAGTTTATGAACGTACTGAACGATTTTCCAACGATCATCTGGCGTGATCTGTGAACCGTGGGGCCACATACGACCTTTACCGTTGGTGATTACGTGGAAAATATGACCATCATTAAGCGTTTTTAACGCATCCGATGAGTAATTAGGCACACCCTTATACTGAGCGGCAACCGGACCGTCACCTTTTCCACCTTCGCCATGGCAGTGTTGGCAATAACGTCCGTACAATACTTTACCATCTGCCAGCGCCTGTTCACTTTGTGGAATTGGGTTTTTCAGCACGCGCTCAGAAATACCAATGCTATCGGCTGGAATATTGTACAGCATCAGGTCTGCACTTGTCGAGTCGCCACTACCAAATTTAGTTTGGTAATTAGGGCGAGCCACTGTTCCCGATGCAGGTAAACGCATGTTCAGTTTCATCGGGTTGATTTCGTTTGGTTTGATCTGACGGTATGGTTCGTAGCCAACGGCATCGTACATCTGAGGAGCGTATTCTACCCCAGTGTCATCGTGGCCACGTTTGCAACCAGAACCAGCAACGATCAGCCCCACAAAAGTCAGCGCTACGATGCCCGTATTATATGAGATTCTAATCATAACTGGATTTAAAACTGCTTGATATTAACTTCAGCGGCACCAGAACGCTTAAGAATGCTTTCTATGTCGCCTTCACCGATGTCATTTTTGCTCATGTCAATTGTCATGGCAAACTTGTTGTCGGTTGTACGCAGGTCGTACATTAGTGGTTTGACCGTAGGCCCCAATCCATTAGACAGGAGAAATGTTGCAACCATACCTAATGCACTGAACAATACGGTAAGTTCGAAAAAGATAGGAATATAGATGATCGGGGAATAGGAGTCTTTCCCACCCACAATCATTGGCCAGTCATAACCTTCTGTGTAGAAAGTCAGTGATATGGCTGTCAGCGTTCCTGTCAGACCAAAAAGGAAAGCAGCTATACCCAGTTTCGTTCGGGGGTGACCCAACGCTACGTCCAAACCATGGATTGGGAATGGAGAATATACTTCATGAATCTTTACGCCTGCTTTGCGAATGTCCTTTACGGCTTGTAACACGACATCATCGTCGTCATAGATACCTACCAAGAACTTGCTGTTGCTATGCACGTCTGACATGATCAGGACTAGTTAGTTACTCGCTGATTCTCTGATCGAGAACGCAGTCGGTTTGTTAATCAATATTCTTGTTAAATGTCGGACTCGTTACCCGCTCACCTTTAGCCACACCAGACACTGATGCAGGGAGCTTCTCCGACGACGACTTGATTACTGTTTTTACTTCAGCCATGTTAACTACTGGCAGAAACTTAGAGAACAATAAGAACAACGTGAAGAAGAGGCCGAACGAGAAAATATAGTCACTAATATCAAACAACGTTGGATGGAACATTGCCCAGCTCGATGGTAGGTAATCGCGATGCAGCGATGTAACGATAATTACAAACCGCTCGAACCACATACCGATGTTTACAATGACTGATAGCGTAAATGTCCAAACGATACTACGGCGAATAGCCCGCGACCAGAACAACTGCGGAGAGATTACGTTACAGGTCATCATGGCTGCATATGCCCACCAATATGGTCCCGTAGCGCGATTGATAAATGCATAGCTTTCGAATTCCACCCCTGAGTACCAAGCAATGAAAAACTCTGTCAGGTAGGCGACACCAACAATAGAACCGGTCAAGGTGATGACCTTATTCATCGATTCAATGTGTTCTACCGTAATGTAATCTTCCAGCTTGAACACAACCCGAATGATCAGCACCAGGTTTTGCACCATAGCAAAGCCCGAGAAGATAGCACCGGCAACGAAGTAAGGTGGAAAAATCGTGGTGTGCCAGCCGGGAATAACGGATGTTGCGAAGTCAAACGATACGATCGTATGTACCGAAAGTACAAGGGGAGTCGACAGACCAGCCAGAATTAAGCTCATGTATTCGTAACGTGCCCATGTCTTTGCCGAGCCATTCCAGCCAAGCGAAAAAGCACCATAAATGTAACGAGACACCTTACTGCGAGCACGGTCGCGAATCGTTGCCAGATCAGGCAGCAGCCCCATGTACCAGAACACCAACGACACGGTGAAGTAAGTGCTGATCGCAAATACGTCCCAAACGAGTGGCGATTTGAAGTTAACCCACAGTGATCCAAATGTATTCGGCAGTGGCAACGCCCATAGAGCCATCCAAGGCCGCCCCATGTGCATCAGGATAAAGCTGGCAGCGCAGATAACAGCAAAAATTGTCATAGCTTCTGCTGCGCGGTTTACGGCTGTCCGCCATTTTTGACGAAACAACAGTAGAATTGCCGAGATGAGTGTACCGGCGTGACCGATACCAACCCACCACACGAAGTTGGTGATATCCCAGGCCCAACCTACTGTTTTGTTTAGACCCCACACACCCAAACCTTCCCACCATGTCCAGAAGACACAGGCAGATCCGTAAATGAGCACAATAACAGATATTGTGAATGCAATTGTCCACTCACGGGTTGGCTTGCCTTCAACCTGTCTGCTGATGTCCTCTGTTACGTCGGCATAGGTTTTACCACCGGTGACGAGAGGAGTTCTTACGGCTGATGTAACATGCGACATATTGTTACTATTTTCTTATGTAAACGATTGGT
>JAKONH010000478.1 GCA_022702045.1 Spirosomataceae bacterium | reverse complement strand
CGGAACCTTCCGGCCTGTGAACCGCGTTGACCCCAACACCTGCCGTACTTTTGCCGTATATACGTTATCAACAGCGACCATGACATTTGCCGATCTGAATCTAAACAAGCCCCTCCTGAACGCGCTCAACGATCTGGGCTACACGACGCCGACACCCATTCAGGAGCAGGTCTTTTCGATCGTCATGTCCGGGCGCGACGTTTGCGGCATTGCCCAGACCGGTACAGGTAAAACGCTGGCGTACCTCCCCTGCCTGCGCCAGTACCAGTTTTTGAAAGAGCATACCACGCAGATTCTAATTCTGGTACCCACGCGTGAACTGGTCGTACAGGTTGTCGACACGATCAAGCAACTGACGACCTACATGAACCTCACAGTTGTCGGTGTGTATGGCGGGGTCAACCTGCGCCCGCAGCAGGCTGAAGTGCAGCAGGGGGCCGACGTACTGGTTGCCACACCCGGCCGACTGGTTGACCTGCTGGTCAGCAAGACGATCAAGCTCAAAGTATTGAAGAAGCTGGTGATTGATGAAGTCGACGAAATGCTGACGCTGGGTTTTCAGGCGCAGCTGACTACAATTTTCGATCTGTTACCGAAGCGGCAGAACCTCCTGTTTTCGGCGACGCTGACAGACGACGTCAATAAACTGCTCGACACGTACTTTGCCAATCCAGTTCGGATTGAAGCTGCTCCCAGTGGCTCGACTGCGGCTACTATCACGCAGGAAGTTTACGAAGTGCCCAATTTCTACACGAAAGTAAATTTGCTGGATTTGCTGTTGCGTCGACATGTCGGTATGAGCCGTGTGCTGGTCTTTGCGGATAGCAAAGCGATGACCGATCTGGTTCACGATCAGCTGGCACCCCGCTTCCCCGATCAGATCGATTTTATTCATGCCAACAAGGCGCAGAACAAGCGGTTCGACGCCGTCGAGCGCTTCCGTTCGGGTGAGATTCGTGTGCTGATTACGACCGACCTGCTGGCCCGAGGTCTCGACATCAACGATATAACCCACGTCGTCAATTTCGACTTACCCGACGAACCTGAAAGCTACGTACACCGCGTCGGCCGGACAGGACGAGCCAACCGCAGCGGGGTCGCTATTTCGTTTATTACCCCCGCCGACGCCGAACTGCGAACGGACATCGAAACGCTGATCAACCAGCCAATTGCTACCGTCGAATTACCCGATAACCTGGTTGTCAGTGAGGAGTTGCTGCCCGGCGAAAAGCCGCAGATTCGCATGAAAATCATCGACACGACGACACCCCGTCCCGACACGGCAGGATCAGCGTTTCAGGAGAAGATTGCCAAGAACCAGAAAGTCAACGTCCGGCGCGACATTGCCGCTGAGAAGCGGCTCAAATACGGCCGCCCCATCAAACGCAGCGGGAAGAAATAGTGTAGCTCTGTAGGCTGGACCGGCGCCGGCGGACCGGCCCAGCCTACAGTAAACCGTCTACCGTAAACGTTAAACTATCCATCATTCGCCGGAACTCATCCTGGAATGGGGCGGTGATCGTGATCGGTTCGGATGCGTCGGGTGGGGTAAAGCAAAGCTCCTGGGCGTGGAGCATCATCGTATTCATCGCGAAATGCTCCAGGAACAGCTTGTTCTGCTTGTTGCAGCCGTGGGGCCGGTCGCCGATAATCGGGTGCAGGATGTGCGCCATGTGCTTACGCAATTGATGCATCCGTCCGGTTTCGGGTGTAAGCTCGACCAGCGAATAACGAGACGTCGCATGCTTGCCAAACGGAATCGGAACCTCGGTACGCTGCATGGTGCGCAGATGTGTCACTGCTTCCTGTAACGTTCCCAGTCCCGGTCCGTCGTCACGCCGAAGCGGGTAATCGATCGTTTGCTGATCGTCGGTATAACCCCGAACAATGGCCAGATACGTTTTATGAACCAGTCCATCCATAAACTGCTGCTGCATCAGCGCATTCATCGACTCGGTCAGCGCGAACAATAGTACCCCACCCGTTTTACGGTCGAGTCGGTGCACGGGATACACGCGCTGCCCGAGCTGATCGCGCAGCAACTGTACGGCAAACTCACTGGCATCGCTGGCAATGGGCGAACGATGCACCAGCAAACCGTGGGGCTTATTGATGGCAACCAGTTCGTCGGACTGGTACAGAATAGGTAATTCAGCAGACATCAGGCTTGTGGGTAACCGGGGGCGGCTTTTACGTCGTCGATCTGCTTGCGGTGTCGTTCGCCATGGGCAGCAATCAGCAGCAAGGCCTGATACAAATCCAGTGGACCGAGAATGAAGTGATCGAAATAGTGCGTACGCAGGTCCCCCTCAGCGTGCTGAGCAAAGTTGATGTCTGCAGCGCGAACTTCATCGAACATCGCCAGAGTGGCAGCCGTATCGCCGTATTTGCCGGTTGGCATAAACGGGGCCGGTGCAGCAATATGTCGGCTACGGCCTCGTGTCGCCTTGACCAGATCGACGTCCGAAATTTTGATGTCACTACGTTTTTCCGAATCGGCTATCTGCTGTATGCCCTGCTGAGCCGCCCTGAAGATACCTCGTTCTACCAGCACGATATGTTCGACACATTCGGCTATCGACCAGCGATCAGCGCCGGGTTTGAAGGTAAGCTGCGCATCAGACAAGCCATCAACGGCATCGCGAAGTAGCGTTTGCGTCGTTTGCAGCGCCGTTACGATGTAGTCGCGCTCGGCCTCAGTCAACGGTCCTGTTACGGGGGTAGCTGGCAGATTTTCCATTGGTTACAGTTTGAGAAGAAAGAGAAAAGACAGGAGAAAAAAGACCAGTTGAGCAATTCCTTCTCTCACGTCCGTTCTCTTTCCTCTTTCCTCTTATTCTTTCTACAAACGTACAAAATTAGCCAGCATACCATTGGGCAAAGACAGACCGTTGTACATTTACAAATCAGGCATCGTATCTGATTCATTTCGCCTTTTTGCACCGATGAACGAAACCAGTAAAGCCTTTTTATACCAGTATCTGAACAACGCATCGCCCACCGGCTTCGAGTCGTCGGGGCAGCAGATCTGGCTCGATTACATCAAGCCCTACACAGACAGCTACATTGTCGACACCTACGGCACGGCGGTTGGCGTCATCAACCCCGATCAACCGTATAAAGTCGTTATCGAAGCGCACTCCGACGAGATTTCGTGGTTCGTCAACTACATCTCCGACGACGGCTATATCTACGTCCGGCGCAACGGTGGATCCGACGCGCTCATTGCGCCGTCGATGCGGGTAAACCTGCATACGAAAAAAGGCATCGTTGAAGGTGTATTCGGCTGGCCGGCGATCAACGTCCGCGACCTGACGAAAGACACGGCTCCCAAAGTAACCGACCTGTTTATCGATGTAGGGGCAGCCAATAAAGACGAAGTACTTGAGATGGGCATTCATGTCGGCACCGTCTGCACGTTTGTCGACGGCCTGATGGAGATGAACAACCGGTACTACGTCGGTCGTGCGCTCGACAACCGGATGGGTGGCTTTATGATTGCCGAAGTAGCCCGACTGCTGAAAGAAAACAACGTCACACTGCCGTTTACGTTGTACGTCGTCAATGCGGTGCAGGAAGAAATCGGACTGCGCGGAGCCGAGATGATTGCCCGGCGGCTGCGTCCCGACCTCGCTATCTGTACCGACGTAACGCACGACACACAGTCGCCCAAGTACGACAAAAAAGAGCAGGGTGACCTAAAGTGTGGTGATGGGCCTGTACTGTGCTACGGTCCCGCCGTACAGAATAACGTCCTCGACTTCCTGATCGACGTGGCCAAAACAAAAGATATCGCGTTCCAGCGGCAGGCCGTCAGCCGGTCGACCGGTACCGATACCGACGCGTTTGCCTATGCCACCGAGGGCATTGCCTCAGCCCTGATTTCGCTTCCGCTGAAGTACATGCACACGACGGTCGAAACCGTTCACATGGACGACGTACAAAACGTAATCAAGCTGATGTACGAAACGCTGCTCGCCCTCAAAGGTGACGAAGATTTCCGGTATATTAAGTAGTTTAAGGTTTCAGGTTCAATGGTTAAGGTTTTGCATCTATGTTAACCTCAACCATTGAACCTGAAACCTTAAACTTACCGATTTACTGCGTAGCGAGTCGGAGGACAGCGCCAGACCCAAATCGCAGACTCCCCTCATGTTCATACGACACCGCTTTTGCGCCGGCCTGATACTTAACAGGTAGCTCAACGGCATGCAACACGAGTACCAGCTGCGCGACCGACCGATGGTGGTTATCGTTCCGGCTGGGTCAATCTTCCGAATGCGATGGTTAGTCGCATCAGCAATGTACAGGCTACCGTCGACACCTATCGCGACAGTTGACGGATTACTCAACTGCGCTTCGACAGCAGGCCCACTATCACCAGCAAAGCCGGCCGTACTATTTCTAACTATCGTTGTTAGAGTCCCGTCCGGACTACTTTTCCGAGTACGACTATTGCCCGAATCAACAATGTACAGGTTCTGCGCCTGATTAATCGCTACGTTTTGTGGAAAACTCAACCGCGCCCTTGTAGCCGGTCCGCCATCACTGCCAAAGCTAGTATTCGCCGTACCCGCTATCG
>JAKONH010000451.1 GCA_022702045.1 Spirosomataceae bacterium | reverse complement strand
GCCATCGTAGCCGCCGACTTTGTCCTGACGCAGGTGCTGCTTACTTAATCTTGAATGATAGAGTGACAGAATGATTGAATGAGCTGGCGCAAACGTTTTCCATTCAATCACTCAATCACTCCGTAATTCAATCATTGAACTATGATTGACATAAAAAATATTGCCAAGACGTTTGGCGACCGGCAGGTGCTCAAGGGCATCGATGGGTGCTTCGAACCTGGTCAGACGAGTCTCATCATTGGCGGTAGTGGTACCGGGAAAAGCGTACTGCTTAAATGTATGATCGGGCTGGTAAAGCCGGATGAAGGGGAGGTGGTTTACGACGGACGGGATTTTCTGTCGGGCGACAAGAATCTGCAAAAGGAAATTCGGCGCGAGATGGGCGTTTTGTTCCAGGGATCGGCCCTGTTCGATTCTAAAACCGTACTTGACAACGTGCGCTTTCCCCTCGATATGCTGACCGATCAATCGGAAGAAGAAAAGCTCGACCGGGCACAGGAATGTCTAAAGCGCGTCGGGTTGGAGAATGCGGGTGATCGGATGCCGTCAGAAATTAGTGGTGGTATGAAAAAACGGGTTGGTATTGCCCGGGCTATCGTACTGAATCCCAAATATTTGTTCTGCGATGAACCCAATTCCGGCCTTGATCCGCTGACATCGATCAAAATCGATCAACTCATTAAGGAGATCACCGATGAATATAAAGTTACGACTGTCATCATTACGCACGATATGAACTCGATGATGGAAATCGGCGAGAAAATCATGTTTCTCTACGAAGGCCATAAGCTTTGGGAAGGTAATAGCGATACACTGACGCACTCAAACGTCGATGAGTTGAACGAGTTTATCAACGCCAATAAGCTGATTCGCGAGATGGAGCGCTAACTCAGAACCGCCATCGAGCCTGTAGCTTGACTTCCGAACGGTGTGGGGCGTTGATCTGATCGAGATCGGAGCCGACTGTTTTCTGGTCGAAGAAGTCGGAACGAGCCCAGCGTACCCTCACGTCCAAATGACGGCTGATACTGTACTGAGCCAGTAAATAGTGCCGGATACCTTGATTGACATAAGCCGGAAACGAAAAGGCGTAGAGCACATCACGCTCATAGACGTACTGTCGGGCGTCGTAATCGTCGGTACCAAACAGCGCCACCCGCCCCGACACACTGAGCCGTCGCCAGTCGAAGGAGGCATCCTGAATTAGGGCAAACCCCAGCGACGGTTGCCGACCGGCATATTGAAACGTACCCCCTTGCGCGCGTGAGCGCATCGTTAGCCCCGGTAACGGCCGGTATTCAGCGTTGATGGCCAGGCTCCGTCGGACTGTTCCGACAACCCGGCGCTCTTTATCCCCCGGCAGATTCTTTTCCTTGTACTCGTCGTGAAAAATCAGGTAGAACGCCGTTTGACGATTGGGTGTATAGCGCCCCTGCACCAGGTAATCGACGCCCTGCGACCGTGCATCGACCAGATAGCGACGCCACGGGAACCGGAAGAAATCGACGAATCCGCTGATGGTTAGTCGACGGTAAACGGTGTATTTTAACCCGGCATAGGCCCCCGTTTCGTTGATCGTTCGACTACCTTCAGCAAATCCGTTGGCATAGAACGAATGAAAATTTTGGTCGTAATGCCGGAAAAGTAAGGCCAGGTCGAGCTTACGATTCAGGCTCATAAGGGTACCCGCCACCGCGCCGATGCCCCCGCTGTTTGTTTGCGAACCCGTGCTGTACGCCACTTCGCCGAATAGATTCCAGTTGTGCCGGACGTAGCCACCGTGCACCCCGACAACTTGATTCTGCGTCCCCGTAAACTCAAAGTCGTTATAAGGCTGATCGCGTTTTTTGAGGGCAATACCGAATTGCGTGTGCAACACCGTTAGCCCCAGTTGTAACTGTTGCCGGTTACGGTACAGCAGATGCATTCCCAGGTTCGTTTCGGGTAGGCTACCCTGATCGGCCTGTTCGGCCAGCGTGCGGTGTAATCCTGATGTTTGTAGTGATGTCGCCGTCAGGTCTGCAAGCGTACTGTCCGACGCGATGGTGTTCGCGTCGCGTCGGAGGTGTGATGCGAGTAGCGTCAGGTCGAGGTTGGGACGAAGCGCATACGTAGCGGCCCCGCCCCGAAAGAAGCCGTACTCGGTCAGTGACGTATAAGGTCGAATGCCCAGTGTTGGCCGACGAACGGTCTGTACGGTTTCGGCGCTTTTGCCCAATACAAAACCGGCCGACAGTACCAGCCCCTGCCCAATTTGTAGCTGATAATCGCCTAGTACGATGTTCCGCCAGCGCCCGCGATTCTGTAGCTGCGCATGGACTGATATGTAATCGAAGCCGTATCGGTACTGACCCGGTTGCCATTGCAGACGTTCCCCCGCGTCTTTCTCCATCGTCAGCCCCACGCTGAATGTGTGTGGGCGGCTGTAGCGATATCGAATGAACCATTGTTGCGGATTGCCCAGATAGCGTGTCGGTACGTTGCCTTTCTTGTCGGCTACGGCTTCCGAAAAACCTTTTTGCTGTTCCAGAATACGCTCGTACCGCATAATCAGGTAGTGATCGGTGGGGTTGGGTAAGCCACCAAACAAATCTTGGTTACCAGCTACGGTGACAAACGGTAGCATCCGACGAATAGTGGGCACGTTAATGCCCGGGATTGCCTGTAATTCGTAGATCGATAACAGGTCACCCTGCGTTTGTCGGTAGTCGAGCAGGCTGCTCAGTTGTGATTCTGATAGCAGATACGTGGCTGCTAGTTCGTCGCGGGTGGCCCTGTTGAGGTCGAGTGGACTGGCGTACAACTGCGTGAGCGCGTCATATACAGCTTCATAATCAATACCTTCTGTTTGGACTGGGAAAAAATCCTGCAAATACCGACCAACCGCGTCGATGCGCCGGTCGGTGGTACGTCGGAAAGGCGCATCGTTTTGCGCAGGAGCCAGGGTTGAGAAGCAGCAACCGGCAAGTAGTAGCCAGATCGTTCGCACAGTAAGTCAAGTCAGGTGTGGATGCCCATGCCATTAATGGCGCATGGAATGGCCTGAAAAGAAAAGTAGTCGAACGTTGGGCAGGAGCGGCTGTTTCGTGCGTAATGAGCGGGTAGCATCATACGAATCCAACTGCCCTAGGACTGGTGCTACTGGCAGAAGTAACGAAAACGCCGGGCTACGCTACGAAAACAGCGAATAGCCCGGCGTTTCAACAAGTGGATTTGTCTATGCGAACCGGCGCTTCAAGATGTCGATCAGTTCATTTACCTCGTCGCTGTTCATATCCCAGGAATACTGCGACGCGTAGCGGTATTGAATCAGATCCAGCGCCTGCCCGTAGTTGTTCAGCGTGTCGAGTTCGGCAACCGCCTGGTTGTAAGCGACTGTGTTCCCACTGAACAACTGATTGATAAACCGGAATTTCTGGTTCAGCGAAATGCTGCGGCCAACGGTTTCGATCGGCGCATGCGTAAACGTTTCGGCAACACTTTCCGTAGTAGCCGGCGTCTTGCCGCGCAGAATATCGTTGAGCGTGATCAGTTCATCATCGTCGGTGTCACCTACGTTAAGCGTGTCGTTGGTCTGACCAACACTCGGCTGGCTGATGCCCCCAGTCTGTAGCTGCGATGGCTGACTAATGGGCGCTACCGGTTCCGGACCGGAATCACCACCCAAAAACATAGGCCCGCCGGAAGACGAATCCGCCGACGTGGTAGCTGCCGACGTGGTATCAGTCATAGAAGAAGTCTGCTCTTTCGGCGTTTCGGGCGTTACTGCAGTGAGCTTAGGCTGAGCAGGCGCATAGGCTGGTTCAGTGGTAACAGCGAG
>JAKONH010000423.1 GCA_022702045.1 Spirosomataceae bacterium | reverse complement strand
CCCAGATCTTTCAAACTCGGCACGCGCACGATACCGAACAGCAGCAGGTCGTAGATGTCGACGAAGTAACCGAGAGCCGCCACGATGACGGGTAAACTAAACAAACCGACCGGGGTCGACGGCACGGTAGACGGATGGGTAGGAACTGCCATAAAGTATCTTCTGACCTCGTAGCCAGAATTCGTTCTACAATAATACGCAATGACCAAATTTTCCGGCACAATCTAAGCCTTTACGCCCTAAACAGCCTTGCCTTATGCACAATCAGCCAACGCGTCGTCAGTTCATAAGCGCAACGGCCGCCCTTCTGTCCGGTGTTGCCCTCAGCAACAGCAAGCTCTTCGGTGCGCCCGCCCTCATCCGCCGGCTGGGCGATAAGCCCAATTCTCGAATCGGTGGCGTACAGATCGGTACGATCACGTATTCGTTCCGCGACATGCCCGACCAAAGCGCCGACGCGACCTTGCAGTACGTACTCGACTGTGGGATCAGCGCCATCGAACTGATGGGTGGGCCAGCCGAAACATTTGCCGGTGCGCCTAAAAATCCGGTGAACATGCAGGCCATTTTTCCGCTGATGCGTAAGCGTCGTGAGAATCAGTCGCTGACTGACGACGAGCAGAAGCAACTGGCCGACGCCGATGCGCAGACGAAAGCGTACCGCGCTGAACTGACCAAGTGGCGGTTACGGGCTCCGATGGACAAGTTTGCGCAGTTGCGAAAGCAGTATAATCAGGCGGGGGTAACGATTTACGGGTTCAAACCCGATGCCTTCGGCATGAACAGTTCCGACGCGGAAATTAGCTACGGTATGCAGGCGGCTAAGCAGTTGGGCGCCAACCAGGTCACCCTGGAGCATCCAGGCAACGATACACATACGCTCAGGCTAGGCAAACTGGCGGAGAAGAACGGGGTTCGGGTCGCCTATCACGGGCACGAACAGCAAACGCCTACCTTCTGGGATACGGCCCTCGCCCAGTCGCCGGCCAACGCCATCAACTTCGACCTGGGTCACTATGTGGCGGCTGGACAACCCGATCCGCTGGGATTCATTCGGGCGCATCATACCCGTATTGCCAGCATGCACATTAAAGACCGACAGGGCCCCGACCACGGCAAAGGAAATTTACCGTGGGGGCAGGGTGATACGCCCCTGAAACAGGTGCTGACACTTGTGCGTGAGCAGAAATATACGTTTCCCGCTACTGTCGAACTGGAATACAAAGTTCCGGAAGGATCGACCTCGGTGGCCGAAGTGAAGAAGTGTCTGGATTACTGCCGGAACATGTTGGCCTAGCCGTAGTTTATCGATGACACAATCGGTCTGCTGGCAAAACGGCAGCTGGTAACGTCGTCGAGAACGGCTTTTTTATGAACGACAAGCTTCGACAAGTATTAATTGTCATCACGATCGTTGGCCTGATCGTGATGAACGCCTTATCGAATACAGGGGCCTTTGGCGGTCAGACCAACGGCGACGTGTCGGCGAAGTATCCAACGCTGATTACCCCGGCGGGTTACGCTTTTTCGATCTGGGGTTTGATTTTTCTGGGCTTACTGATCTTTGCAATCTATCAGGCGCTTCCCGCACAGGCGACGAATCGGCGATTCCGCGCGGCTGGCCCGTGGATCATTCTTAACGCTGTTTGCAACGCGGTCTGGAGCCCTATCTTCAACCAGGAATGGATTGGGATAGCGCTACTGGTTATTCTGCTGATGTTTTTCAGCCTGCTGATGGTAGTCGAGAAACTAGAAATGAATCCCCGCACGGATGGGTTACAGTCAGACATACCCGACCCAGCGTCTACGCAGGAGACATGGCTGGCCCGGATACCTTTTTTGCTTTATTTCGGCTGGCTTACCGTTGCGACAATTCTAAACATTGCCGTCTATCTGAAAGCCAGTGATTTTCCGTTGTCGGGCCTTTCTGAAAGCGTCTGGGCTGAAGGTGTTCTGATCGTTGGGCTAGTCGTTGGTACATACCTGTTCAACCGCTACCGGAGCGTGGCGTATATCCTGGTGTTTGCCTGGGCTTATGCTGCCATTGCCGTCAAGCACCAAACGAATCAAGGCGTCCTGATCGTCGCTGGAGCGGGCGCAGTTGCGGCTGTCGGGCTGGCCATCGCGGGACTGGTATCGCGCCGGACACCCAACGTTGCTTAGTTGTTTGTCCCGTGGCTGTGTCTTCACAGCTACCTGTGCGTCAGCAAAGGTTTCCTAGCGGTAGTAGATTTGTGAAGACACAGACCCGGGAGAAAACGCCTGTCATCCCCCGGTAGAAACGCGTAGCAAACGTGACTACACGTTTACCTGCTCCTGTAGATACACTACCATCTTCGCCAGCGCACGAGACCGGTGACTGATCGTTCGCTTCTGCTCCGGGGTCATTTCGCCAAACGTCTGGTCATAGCCATCAGGCAAGAAAATAGGGTCGTAGCCAAAACCGCCCGTTCCGCGCGGCTCATCGACAATTTCCCCGTGAATCGCCCCCTCAAACTGGTGCTCGAGGCCGTGCAGGACCAGCGTAAATACGGTAACGAACCGGGCCTTGCGACTAGCTTTCCCTTGCAGATTGGTCAGCACCTTCTGAATATTCTGCTCCGCATCGCGACTCCCCGAATAGAACGCCGAGTCGACACCCGGCTCGCCATCCAGTGCATCGACTTCCAATCCCGAATCATCGGCAAAGCAGGACACGCCGAAGTGTTTCCAGACATAGTCGGCCTTTTGCCGGGAATTGCCCGGTATCGTACCCGACGTTTCCGGCAGTTCCTCGGTACAGCCAATGTCGGCCAGCGTTTTCAGGCCAAAGGCATCGCCCAGTTGCGCCGATACTTCACCCAGTTTATTCTTGTTATTTGTCGCAAAGCAAAGGTTCATGTTGATTCTTAGTTTAAGGTTTAAGGTCTGAAGTTTAAAGTTGTTCTTGCAGGGAGCTTTGAACCTTACACACTAAACCTTAAACCCGCGCCAGCCTACCGCCGGCCCCGGCCCCCGCGCCGGTTTTCGCCTTTGGCAGCGGCCCCGTCCCGGCCACCACTCGACTTCCGACCAGCCGATACCTGTTCCGACCGACGATCACGGCCGGAACGCGACGCGTTTTTATTGCCCGCGTCGGTTACCCGGCCCGCTTTGTCGCTGACGAGGATATAGTCCATGCTGCGCCGGGCGAGATTAGTTTCTTTTACGCGTACCACAACCGGATCGCCGAAGGTGTACATCTTTTTCGACCGCTGCCCAACAATCCGGAAATTGTCTTTGTCGTATTCGTAAAAATCGTCGTTCAGGTCCTGCATCCGTACGAGTCCTTCGCAGTTATTTTCCGTAATTTCTACGAAAATGCCGAACTCCGTAACGCCTGAAATAACCCCTTCAAAGGTCTTCTCGGTATCCATCCGGCTCATAAACTCGACCTGCTTGTATTTGATGCTGGCGCGTTCGGCATCCGATGCCATCTTCTCCCGCGCCGACGCGTGTTTGCACTGTTCCTCCAGTGGCTCCCGCGCTTCGGGTTTACCCTTGCTGAGGTAATGCTGTAACAGGCGGTGCGCCATCATATCAGGATAGCGACGAATCGGCGAGGTGAAGTGCGAGTACCGGCGAAACCCAAGGCCGAAGTGACCAATATCTTCGGTGCTATACCGCGCTTTCGACATCGTCCGAATCGCCAGCTGCGACAGCATACTTGCTTCCGGCTTCCCTTCGATCGTCGCCATGAACTTGTTCATCGAACCCGACAGGTGCTCATCGTCCAGTTTGAGTTTATAGCCCAGCCGGCTGGCAAAATCGGCGAACAGTTGCAGGCGGTCGCGGTCGGGGCCTTCGTGAATACGATATACCATCGTGTTCTCGTCGCCTTTCTTCGACAGCTGATGCACAAACTCGGCAACACGCTTGTTGGCCAGCAGCATAAACTCTTCGATGAGCTTGTTGGTGTCCTGCCGCAGCTTCGGATAGACCGACAGCGGCACGCCGTTCTCGTCGAGCTTAAACCGGACCTCTACTGTTTCGAAGTTGATAGCGCCGTGTTTGAATCGCTCGTCGCGTAGCTTGTACGCCAGTTCGTTCAGTAGTTGCAGTTCCGACAGGTAATCGCCGTTGCTGTTGTTGAGAATGTCCTGCGCTTCCTCATAGCTGAACCGACGATTCGAGTGGATAACCGTCCGGCCGAACCATTCTTTTACGAGTTTAGCATCGGGGGTCAGTTCGAACACAGCCGAGAAGGTCAGCTTGTCTTCGTTCGGCCGTAGTGAACACAGTCCGTTCGACAGTTTTTCCGGTAACATCGGCACAACCCGGTCGACCAGATACACCGACGTAGCCCGTTTGAACGCTTCTTCTTCCAATCGCGAACCGGGGGTTACGTAGTGTGTCACATCGGCGATGTGTACACCGATTTCGTAATTTCCATTATCCAGAAACTGCACCGACAGCGCATCGTCGAAGTCTTTCGCATCGACAGGGTCTATGGTGAAGGTCGTCACTTCACGCATATCACGCCGTTTATTGATTTCCTTTTTCAGGATCTTGGTCGGAATAGTTTCGGCTTCAGCTTCAACATCAGCCGGGAAGTCGATAGGTAACCCAAACTCGGCCAGGATGGCGTGCATCTCGGTGTTATTCTGCCCCGCAACGCCCAGCACCGTGGCTACTTCGCCTTCAAAGCGCTGTTTGCTGCTGTACGGATCAGGGAACTTCGTGATACGGACAATGACTTTATCACCGTCGTTGGCAGCCCCCAGCTTGTCTTTCGGTACAAAAATATCGTCGTAGATCTTCCGGCTGTCAGGAATGACAAAGCCGTAGGTATCCCAGACCTCGATGCGGCCGACCAACTCAGTACGACCTCGCTCGACAATACTGGCAACTTTACCTTCCGTACGCCGGTTGCGGTTGCGCGAATCGGTATACAGCACCACCTTGACCTTGTCACCGTCGACAGCTCCGTGCAGGTCATCAGTCGATACCCAGATATCATTGTCGCGGTCGGCACGGGTGCCCAGCGGACTGATCGGGCTAACAAACGCAAAGCGTGAGTTGACGTGATCGACCGTACCCTCCACGGTGTTGGCCTCCGGTTCGGCGCTGTACGACCCATCGGGGTTACGCACCAGCGCTTTTTCCTTAACCAGTTCAGCAATCAGACCATGCATCATCAATTGCACACGCCGGTCGCCGGTATCGTAGTGATCGATTATCTGTTCAATCATGAACGACTCACCGTCGTTAATCTGAAAAAACGCCATGATGTCGTTTTTCAGTTCGTCCAGAAACACATCGCCCGACCGAACGGCGCTGCGGGAAGACGCCCGTTCGGCACCTTTCTCGCGGGTGCGGCTCGTAGCCGACCGGCCACCGCCCGCCCCCTCCGGGCGTGTGTATTTGTTTTGGTTTGGTTTTTTCATAGTTGGGAGGGTTTAAGATTTGTCGTTTAACGTTCAAGGTTTAGTAACGCTGACCTTGAACCTGAAAACCACAAACCTTAAGCCCATATAAAATCTATGCGTGTAAAATTCCTTCCAGCCCAAGTAACGGCACCGTTGCGAGATTTTTCTCGATGATGCTGTCGGGAACGAAGATGAATTTTTTGTCAAAAATCTGGTCGCCAATAAAATAGCTGACCCAGTACTCATTATTGAGATGAAACACGTCGGGCATGATCGTTTCGACAATCTCATGCCCGCCCGGCTTGATCTCGGCAAAAAAGTGCCGCAGAGTCGACGTTTTCTGCTCTTCGTCGTCTTTCTGTCCGTATCCCTTCGAGGTTACAAACACATTCGTGATCGGCGCGTCGTTCTGGTTGAGAATAAACACCCGCCAGTCATACTGACCCAGTTCATTTTCCTGCCGGGCAATGGCTACCTGTACGCCCTCGACGGGCAAAAAATTTATGTCTTTCTTCATACTTGTTTACGCATTCACAGCGGTCCCATCTCAGCGGACCGTGGCTGCCTGACAACCCTGGTTTTTGCACAGACAGTCGATTCAATACACAAAGGCAAACAGATTGCCCAGGTGGTAACGCACCCGACCGGCGACCTCGGCCAGCGGTACGTCGTGGCCCAGTTCGGCCGCCAGCGATGTCACAGCCTTGTCGGCGATACCACAGGGCACAATATGGTTAAAATACGACAAATCCGTATTGACGTTCAGCGCAAAGCCATGCATCGTTACCCAGCGGCTCGCCTTCACACCCATCGCGCAGATTTTACGGGGCCGTTCTCCCCCGTCGAAGTCAAGCCACACACCGGTTAATCCATCGATACGACCCGCCGTCAGGCCGTAGTCAGCTAATGTGAGAATGATCCCTTCCTCCAGCAGCCGCATGTACTGATGAATATCGGTGAAGAAATTCTCCAGATCCAGGATTGGGTAACCAACCAGCTGACCAGGGCCGTGGAACGTGATATCGCCCCCACGCCGGATCTTGTAGAACGTTGCGCCGTAGTCGCTGACTAGCCGCGCTTCATCGATCAGCAGGTGGCTTTCGTGCCCGCTCGTACCCATTGTGTACACGGGTGGGTGCTCACAAAAAAGCAGGTAGTTAGGAGTCGGTTCATGCAACTCAACCGAGCGGTTTCGGTTAGCCAGTTTCGTTGCCACAATGTCAGCAAACAATCGTTCCTGTTCATTCCAGGCATCCTGATAACCGACTTTCCCCAGATGCCGTACGGCGACTTGCTTATTCAGTACACTATTCATTGCTTTACAACTCTGCGATGCGTCGCTACTGTATAACAGGCTAAAAGCGGGCTTCGTTCGGATTTCTCACACCATACGGACCAATGGCGCAACACATCGAAACCGGCAGACAGGGCGAGGCCGAAGCCGCCCGTTTTCTCCGCGAAAAAGGATACGACATTCTGACAACCAATTTCCGCTACCAGCACGCCGAGATCGACCTGATTGCGCAGCAGGGCAAACTGCTGGTGTTTGTCGAAGTCAAAACGCGCACTGGCAATGCCTTTGGCAACCCCGAAGAGTTCGTTTCCTACACCAAAGCCCGACTGGTCATGAAAGCCGCCGAGCACTACATTTTCACCCACAACTGGCATCACGACGTACGGTTCGACATCATCGCCATTTTGGTATCGGGCAGTGAGCAACGCATTCGTCATATCGAAGATGCGTTTAGCTGACGAATGCAGTCGATTCTTAGTCATTCGGCCACTGGTAACAGCGTGATTTACTACGTAGTTACCCCCTACCGGCACACACAAGCAGGAAATATGACTATGCGTAAAAATGCTTGTGTAGTTGGCAACTATAGTCACTATCTTGTACGTTTATATCCTGTACACTCAGGCACTTTTCAACCCAATCTATGCACTTTATCAACGCTCTACGACAAACGCTGCTTGTCGCGGCAGTCAGTACCGTCGTGCTTTCATCCTGCAAGCGTGAACCCGACATCGCGCCGGCAACCAACGCTGCGACACCAGTTACATCGGCCACCGTTGCCAACGCTTACCTAGACGTCAACGACTGGATTCTGGGGAATATGAACGTGTATTACTACTGGAACGACAAAATTCCGGCGAATCCGGACAAAACACTGTCACCGGATAAGTTCTTCGACTCATTGCTGTATAAGTACAGCGCGACCAGCAATCCGAACGGAGACCGTTTTTCCTGGATTCAGCAGAGCGCCGACGAACTGAAAGCCAGCTTGAGTGGAGAATCGAAAACGACGGGAATGGAGTACAAGCTGTACCTGCGCTCATCTGGATCGACGGACGTCATAGGGTCGGTGCTGTACGTATACCCTGGCTCACCCGCCGACAAAGCTGGTGTCAAGCGCGGTGACGTTTTCTACAAAGTCAACGGCACGAACATGACAACCACAAATTATTCAACGCTGCTCTATGGTGAGGGCGATACCAAAACGTTTACGTTCGCCGATGTACAATCGACGGGGCTGGTCGATACCAACAACTCGAAATCGGTGACCGCGGTGGTCATGCAGGAAGATCCGGTCTTCATGGATTCAGTTTACACCTATGGTACAAAGAAAATCGGCTACGTCATCTATAATCAGTTCGTACCTGGCCCAAATGGTAGTTCGGTAGCTACGTATGATCAGAAGCTTGACGCCATCTTTGGCAAGTTCAAAGCAAAAGGCGTTAATGAACTAGTTCTGGATTTCCGATACAATCCGGGCGGTTACGTCGCATCGGCAACAGCGCTGGGTAGTCTGATTGCGAAAGGTGTCGGTACAAAGTCAGTGTTCGTAAAGAAAGAGTGGAATGCGACCATTACCCCCGCGCTTGAAAAACAGTATGGCACTGACTTCTTCTACGACTATCTGGCGCAGAAGGGAAATAATATCGGTGATAACTTGTCGCGGGTATATGTGCTGACAACGAGCGGCACTGCATCAGCCAGCGAACTGGTCATCAACGGTTTGCGTCCCTACTTTAATCAGAATGTGTATACTATTGGGACGACTTCCTATGGTAAGAACGTTGGTTCAATTACTATTGCCGACAATACAGGCAAAATCAAATGGGGTATGCAGCCTATCGTCAGTAAGTCGTTTAATAAAAACAATGAATCGAATTATTCGACTGGGTTCACACCAATGGTCGAAGTACGGGAACCATTAAATCTGAGACCACTGGGTGATGTGACCGAACGCATGCTGA
>JAKONH010000417.1 GCA_022702045.1 Spirosomataceae bacterium | reverse complement strand
TATAATTTCGGCCTGAAAAAGCGCGAAGAACGCACCAACATGTTCAACGTCGATACGCCCACGCAATAGTTACAAAAAATGCCCACTGAGTCGTCCGCGGGCATTTTTTGTAGACCTGAAAGGTTTTGGAAGCCTTTTATATCTTCGTCAAGAACGTTATTACTTTTTCATCTCCGCGAGGGCTTTCTCGTAGTCTGCTGTGTCTTCGCCAGCGGCTTTGGCCTTATCAATGGCCTCCTGCTCGATCTTGATGGCGTCGGCTTCGCGGCCCAGCTTGTCGAGTAGGTGCGCATAGGTGTCCAGATACATCGGAGCGCGCTTGTAATCGAGTGACTTGGCCGACCAGCTCAGCGCCTGCGTCAGATCCTGCTTGTTGGGCATGTTTTCGTAATACGTCCATGCCAGATTGTTCAGGCTCATCGCGATGCGCTCCGTTTCGGCATTTTGCATACTGGTAGCGTACTTCTTGAAGTTTTCGCTGTTTTTAACTGAATCGGGCATCATCGCAGTCTGTTGCTGGAACCGCTTATAGTTCAGTTCATCCCGTGATTTAACCGAATCGGCGGGCGTGTTCATCAGTTTAGTTGCTTCAGCCACAGCCAGGGGGCGGTACTGATCGTATTTTTTGGTTTGCTGATAAAAACGCATGCGCTGACTATCGGCGGCCTGCTTCAGCATGGCTTCCGACTGCGGGCGCATCGCATTCATGAACGCTGCATTATGCTTGATTACCCGCTCCAGCAAGGCCTCATCCTTTTGCTGAGCTGCCTGGCGAAAATCGTTTTGGGTAGCTTTCTGCAGGGTCATCATCATCGAACGACCCGCTTGTGACATGCGCATCGATGGGTACTGGCTAAGCAGAAAATCGTACCCCCTGGCGTTGGCAGAGGTCAGGTTACCTATGATAATGTCGACGTTACGATCCGATGACCAGTCTGATTCCGGAACGGCTTTGAGGTAAACGTCGAGCGCTTCACTGTTAGGCATACCTACTTTTGCCCGTTTTTGCAGGTAAGTAGCCAGAAAATCAGTGTCGCGTTTACCATCGGCAAATTGCTTGTCCAACTCGCTGATCGAACCACCTTCTTTGCTGGATAGCAGCGCTTTTTCGGCTTCGTCTATCATGCCTTTGATACCACCGTAGCCGATTGCCCGGTGAATGAGGTCACCATTAGCCGATACATAGAGCGACGTCGGATACGCGTCAACGGTGTATTTTTTTGCTACATCAATGCCTTCGCCTTTTTCAGCATCGATCTGATAGCTGACGAAACTGGTGTTGAACTTCTCGCCGACCTTAGGGTTAGGAAAAGCTTCTTTCGCCATCAATTTACAGGGGCCGCACCAGGTCGTGTAAATGTCGACAAACACCGGTTTGTTCTGCCGTTTGGCCTCGGCTAGTACTTCTTTCCAGGAGCCGGTGAAGAATTTGATGCCGGCTGGATCTTCGGTACGGGGGGTGGCTGCGAAGGTAGCCGTGATGGCCAGACAGAGACTCAGCCAGAGCAGGACGGTTTTCATGAGTAGGGGTTGATTTGGCGTGATATTACCTAGACTACTAGTTATGGGTCAAAAGGTACAAAGAATGCACAAACTATTACTATAGTTGGTCGTAAAAGTCGCTGAACTAATCCCTGACAGCCCTTGTCTAGTATATATATGGCAAGACAAAATAAAACAATAAATTCAACTGATAAAGAAGAAGTTAGCTGGCGCGAACGATTCGCTGCCCTTGGGAATTTACCTGCATTTTTTCGACTGGTCTGGCAGGCATCGCCAGGTCTGTTTATTGGTAACGCACTGCTGCGACTTATTCGGGCCGCCGTTCCTGCAACGACGCTCTACGTCGGTAAGCTGATTATCGATCAGGTTGTGCAGTTGAGCCGCCAAAGCGGCCCGGCAGATACGACGCAACTCTGGTGGCTGGTCGGGGCTGAGTTTGGGCTGGCGGTACTGTCAACCGGTATTGGGCGGGCGGTGTCGCTGATCGACGGCTTGCTGGGCGACCTGCTGGCGAACCGCATTTCTGTTCAACTTATGGAACACGCGGCTACGCTCGATCTGGAACAGTTCGAAGATGCTACGTTCTATGACAAACTCGAACGCGCCCGGCGGCAGACGTCAGGCCGGACAGTGTTATTGTCGGGCGTATTCGGACAGGCGCAGGAACTGATTTCGATTGGCTTTCTGGGGGCTGGTCTGTCGGTGTACAACCCCTGGCTACTGCTCTTGATTCTGATAGCCGTGACGCCGTCATTTATTGGCGACAATTACTTCAATCAGCGTAGTTATTCGTTGTCGCGCTCCTGGACCCCCGAACGGCGCGAACTCGATTACCTGCGCTATGTCGGCGCGAGTGATGAAACGGCTAAAGAAGTCAAGATCTTCGGGCTGTCCGGTTTTTTGGTCGATCGCTTTCGCACGCTCTCCACCGATTTCTTCCAACAGAATAAAAAGCTGGCCATCAGCCGGGCGGGCTGGGGTGTATTGCTGACCGGGCTGGGTACGGCTGGCTACTACGGCGCTTATGTCTGGATCGTGCTGCGGGCCGTAACGGGGCAGATTTCGCTGGGAGACCTGACGTTTCTGGCGGGTTCGTTCCGGCAGGTCCGTTCGTCGCTTGAAGGTATCCTGCTTCAGTTCAGCAGTCTGACACAGGAAGCCATTTACTTGCAGGATCTGTTCGACTATTTCGCGATCAAACCGCTGATTCATTCGCCCAAAACAACGCGTCTGTTCCCCAATCCAATTCGGGAAGGCTTCACGTTTGAGAACGTTGGTTTCAAATATGCCAACAGTTCGGACCGATGGGCACTGCGCAACCTGAGTTTTACGCTGCAGGCGGGTGAGAAGCTGGCGCTGGTCGGCGAAAATGGGGCGGGTAAAACAACGCTCGTCAAGTTATTAGCCCGGTTGTACGACCCGACCGAAGGGCGAATTTTGCTCGATGGCTACGACCTGCGCGAATATGATCTGGATGAGGTGCGTCATAATATCGGGGTTATCTTTCAGGATTATACCCGTTTCAAGATGTCGGCCGGGGTAAACATTGCCGTGGGCGATATCGACGAACGAACCAATCAGCCACGTATTCAACAATC
Source organism: Spirosomataceae bacterium (assembly GCA_022702045.1). Classification (GTDB taxonomy): domain Bacteria; phylum Bacteroidota; class Bacteroidia; order Cytophagales; family Spirosomataceae; genus Spirosoma. The sequence continues at coordinate 2,315 of JAKONH010000417.1, read as the reverse complement.
GGCGGAGCGGAGCTTGGCCGATACTGTCATTGCCAAGCTATCGGGTGGCTACGATCAGCAACTAGGTCGGTCGTTTGGCAAGGGCGTCGAACTGTCGGGCGGGGAGTGGCAGAAGATCGCGCTGGGTCGGGCCTACATGCGCGATGCTCAGTTAATTATTCTTGACGAACCAACGGCCGCTCTCGATGCCCGCGCTGAGTACGAGGTATTTCAGCGGTTTGCCCAACTTACCGAAGGTCGCTCGTCGGTGATCATCTCGCACCGGTTCAGCACCGTTCGAATGGCCGACCGCATCCTGGTGCTTGAAAACGGAAGCCTGCTTGAAATCGGGAGTCATTACGACCTGCTGGAGAAAGACGGCCGTTACGCCGAACTCTTCGGCCTTCAGGCAAGGGGGTACCAGTAGATTTATCGATCGTACTCACGCAATTTGCTTTGTTAAGATATAATCCCAGGTCTGTGTCTTCATAAACCTTTATACGCCAGCTAGTGCAACGGGTCTGCCACCGTGGCGCAGTGAAGATACAGATCAGGGATTTTGTGTAATACATAGCTAGTCTCATCGCGTGCTGATTCGACTTGTGTCCTGTACTAAGGTGAGGACACTGAGCTGCGAGAGGCAAGGGGTATAAACAAAGTAATTACTGTACAGTTCACCAATAAGCAACGGCCCCCGACTCTACGCTGAGTCGGGGGCCGTTGCTTATTGGTGAACTGTACAGCTTACTGCTTCAGTACTTTCACCGTTTGCACCTGCGTCTGACTTTGGACGCGCAGTAGGTAAGTACCTGCCTGACGACCCAGTTTCAGCGTTTGGTGCTCTACCGTACCGGCATTGTCGACGGTGTGCTCGCTCACCATGAAGCCCTGCGTATCGACAACCATCAGCTGCAGGCGTTGGCCTTCAGCACCCCGGATGTCAACAGACACAGACTCATCACGTGTTGGGTTACCCAGTACCCGAACGTCGAGCGGTGCTTTCGCTTCAGCCGCAGCACGGGCCGCACCACAACCCGCGACGGGGCAGACAGCACGAATGTTGAAGCTGAACGATGTGCCGTAGACATAACTACCGTTGACCAGTTGACGAACCTGAATCTCGATTGGGGCGGCATCGCAGGCGGTGCGTGTCTCGCGGTCGATGATCTGCCGGCAATTGGTCGTCCAATCCGTAATACCGATGGCTCTGAACTCGATAGCTCCTCCGTTGGCGCTACCACCCGTTGCGGTAAACTGGATGTTGCCCGAGGTTTTGAGCTGCTCGCAGTCAACGTTTGGCGCCGTAGCCCGCAGGGTAGAGTTATCCAGATTGGTGCTACCACAGGTCGTCGCTGGTGGATTCGTTGGCGGATTCGGATTCGACGGCGGGTTCGAACCTGGGTTCGGATTGACCGTGATGGTGAAGGTAGTCGAAACCATGCCACCACTGTTATCATATGCCGTTACCGTTACCGAAAGTACTTCTGCTGTTGTCGGGTAAGCACCGAAGAAACCACTGCTGAACGTAAAGCTGTCGGGTAGACGGCTCGACATGTACAACAATTCGTCGCCATCAGGATCAGTGAACGCATTTGCCGGGATATTGTATCGGAATATCTGACCAACGGTTGCAACCTGATTCGGAATGCCCGCGCTGACAACTGGTGCACGGTTTGGCGTTGGCAGGCCACCGCAACCGGCTACCGGGCATACTCGACGAATGTCGAAGATGTACGATGTACCGTAAACATAGCTACCATTGACCAGTTGGCGAACCTGAATCTCGATTGGGGCGGCATCGCAGGCGGTGCGTGTCTCGCGGTCGATGATCTGCTGACAATTGGTCGTCCAATCCGTAACACCGATGGCTTTGTACTCGATGGGCCCTCCATTCGCGCTACCACCCGTTGCGGTAAACTGAATATTACCTGACGTTTTGATCTGCTCGCAGGTAAAGTTCGGCATGGTTGCCTGTAGGGGCGCGCCGTTCAGGTTGGTACTGCCACAAGGCGTAGTCGGTGGTACCGCCGGATTAACCACGTTGAGCAAGAAGTTAGTGCTTACACTCGCCTGCTGGGGATCGGTGGCTGTCACCGTGATGGTGAACGGCGAACCAACTGTCGTTGACGGCGTACCCGAGATGACACCCGTCTGGGGGTTGATAGCGATACCGGTTGGCAGTGGCGATGCGGTATAGGTCAGCGGTCCACCGTCGGGATCGTTGAAGGCTTGAGCCGTTGGTGTAGAGAAGCCTACACCCACCGTCGCCGTCTGCGGGCTGGTGATAGGCGTACTCGTCAGCACTGGTGGCTGGTTGGCTGCCGCCGGGTTAACCA
>JAKONH010000403.1 GCA_022702045.1 Spirosomataceae bacterium | reverse complement strand
TCTCCTTATCTTTGTCGATTGTCAGGTTGGTTTAGTACCGCCTACCGACTCGTTTAGTCTGCATGATCGACTTCTTCAAAAAGCCGCTGTTCAGCGATTTCCGGTTTATTTTCGCCGTTTATTTTGTACTGACGCTGTTCGCCAGTATCCGCATCGTTTTCTGGGAGGGCTCGAATAACTACAGCATTTTTTACTATTCGCTGGAACACCTTATCAACAATCAGAGCCTGTACGCCGAATATCCTCAGCAGTATTCCGACCATTATCATTACGCGCCGACCTTCGCGGCTCTGTTCTCACCCATTTTCGCCCTTCCCTATTCAGTCGGGCTGTTTCTCTGGCATTTCCTCTTTACGGGCGTGTGGGTGTACGCCATCTACAAACTACCGCTTACCCATCAGCAAAAGGTATTTGCCTACTGGTTTGGTGTGCAGGAACTGTTTACGTCGCTCGTGAACAGTCAGACCAATCCGATGATTGCCGCCCTGTCGGTATTCGCGTTTTTGAGTTTCGAGAAAAAACAGCCATTCTGGGCCGCCTTTTTCATTATGCTGGGCTTCAACGTAAAGATATACAGCCTCGTAGCTGCCGGTCTGTTTATTTTGTACCCGCAGAAGCTAAAGTTCCTGGCGTCTATGGTGCTGTGGGCCATCGTACTAGCCGTACTACCACTACTCTTCGCTACTCCGACCGAATTGTATCATCAGTATGAGCTATGGGTGACGCAGTTGATGATAAAATCAGACGGCGACATCTGGGCGAATACATCCATTCACCGCCTGATTCACTTGTCGATCTCGCCAACGATTCCTACAGCGGCTATCATCGGTGTCGGCGTGGTTATTTTCTGCACAACTTACTTACGCGTTAGTCGCTACCAGGAGTATACATACCGGATATTGATGCTGGCGTCGGTGCTGATTTTTCAGGTTATATTCAATCCGGTAGCCGAGTCGCCAACCTACATAACCGCCGTAACGGGTGTTGTTTGCTGGTGGGTTGTCAGTCCACGAACTACCCTTGACCGGATCCTGCTGATCAGTTGTTTTGTACTGACCATTCTGTCACCAACGGATATTTTCCCCCCTTACCTGCGCAAAACATTCGTGCTGCCCTACGCGCTCAAGGCCTTACCCTGTGTACTAGTCTGGTTTCGTATCGTCTGGCTGATGCTGCTGCCTGCCCCGCCTATCGTCGCCGATCAATCGACCCATCTACAATCAGGCCACGGCGGCACTCTCGGGACATCGACCGCCGTAAACTAAAAACCGAAAACTGTACACCGATAATGCCTGCTACCTGGCTTGATTTCTGGCAGAAAGAAAATGAGTTCGACAACTCAATGTCGGCCAATTACGCGTACTTCCTGGACCGGGTTGAGCGCTATGCTCCACTGAGCAAAACACTGCGCGTGCTCGATATTGGCTCCGGCCCGGCCAACCTCGAAGATGCCTGGCACGACCGTGTCGGCGAACTGCATGGCCTCGATATTTCGCAGCGGTACAATGAGATTGCCCGCGCCAAACATGCGGGTCATGCCAACGTATTCTTCCACGACATCCCCGCCGACGACTATCTGAATTTTGATGTCGTTACCGCTAAACAGTTCGATCTGATTATCGTGATGAGCGTGGTACAATACTACCGAGACGCGGCCGAGGTAGAAAAACTGCTGGCTAATATCAAAACCCTGGCAGCACCGGGGGCAAAGGCGCTGGTGTGCGACCTGATTGTAGAAGAAGGCGTTCTCGGCGACGTGCTGAGTATCCTGGGCCGGTCGTTGCGGCAGGGCAAGCTACTGTCGATGTTGAATCTGCTGTTCCGGCTGCGCTTTTCGAGTTACTATAAGGTGCGGCAGGAAAACGGCTTTCTGGTAATTCCGAAAAGTGACTGGCTGGCGATGTGCAAACGCCTGAAGCTAAACGCTCGTTTTATCGACGAACCGATCACCATGCAACAGGAACGGCAGAGCCTGCTGATTCAGTTTTAATCATCTTTACATCGATCGACATACTGACTAAACCCACCCCGGCGTTTTTTGTCTGACGAGTACATAATGTATCGTCCTTCCAACGTCCCATGACTCCATATTCACTCCGCTTATCCACCCGGCCGCTACTTTTTGTTTTATTGGCCTTAGTCACACTCGCTACTGGTTGTCGAACGTCCGGTTCTGCCGACGAAGTCGACCCACGCGATCAATACGTCGGCACGTACGATGGCGGCTATCAGGCATCGACACTTGTCAACAATAGCCGGGAAAGTAACCGGGAGAATGGTACAGTGAGTATTGCCGTGACTAAGACACAGGTCGCTAATCAGTTATATTTCACGATAACGTTCAATGGATCAACGAAGCAGACGCTGACCGCTGAACTCAATGGCAGCGCGTTTACGATTATCGACAAACAGACGGAGTCATTTATTTATGACGGACAGAGCATTGAAGGTACGTACAAAGCAAGCGGACAGTTTACCGACAATGTACTAGCGCTGAATACTGTAGTCGAAAATCTGGACTCAGGCATAACCGTCACGCGCCGGGGTAGCATCACCGGCACCAAGAAATAAGTAGATTAGCGCCGGTTTGTAAACGATACACCCCGGCATGAAAGCAATTTTTCTGACCGGCCTAATGGCCGGTTTTTTTTGGTCGGCATCGGCCCAGACGGTTTCCCGTTCAGCCCGCACCAGCCCATCGACGCTGCAGGACGCGTCGCCCGAATCCGTCGGCATGAGCACGGAGCGCCTTCGCCGTATGGACGCCGTTATCAACGACTACATCAGCGAAGGCCGGCAGGCGGGCGTCGGGGTGCTGATAGCGCGTAACGGCAAGATCGTTTATCATCAGGCATACGGCCAGGACGATATCGACACCAAAACACCCCTGAAGCGAGACGCCATTTTCCGCATTGCTTCGCAGACCAAAGCCATCACCAGTATTGGGCTGATGCTCTTGTTCGAAGAAGGCAAATTCCTGCTCGACGATCCGGTCAGCAAGTACATCCCGGCCTTCAAAAATCCGGTCGTACTCGACAAGCTGAACATGGCCGACACGACCTATACGACCGTGCCGGCAAAACGCGAAATCACCATCCGGCAGCTACTCACGCACACCTCGGGCCTTAGTTATGCGACAATTGGCACAAAAGAAGCCGTGGCCATTTACGCCAAAAACCGCATTCCGAGTGGCATCGGCACACCCGGCGGGAATCTGGGTGATGCCATCAACCGGCTGGCGAAACTGCCGCTCATGACCAGTCCCGGTGAAAAATGGAGCTACAGCCTGAGTACCGACGTTGTGGGCTATCTGATTGAGGTGTTGTCGGGGCAGTCGCTCGATCAGTTTTTGCGGACTCGCCTGTTCAATCCACTGGGTATGAACGACACTTACTTTTATTTACCCAAAGACCGGCAGAACCGGCTGGCAACACTGTACACAGAAGATTCTACCAAGACCATTCGCAAACAAACGGTTCGCTTCGGGCTCTCCCCCGACTATCCGAAAGCAGCTGGTACTTACTTTTCGGGGGGTGCCGGTCTAAGTTCGACCCTGGCCGATTACGCGGCTTTTCTGCAAATGCTGCTCAACGGGGGTGACTATAACGGCAAACGCTTCCTTAGCCCGACAACGGTTCGACTGATTACAAGCAACCAAATCGGTGATCTGAATCTGGGCACCAACAAATTCGGGCTGGGCTTCGGCATCACTACCGAACGCGGTTCGGTTCAACTGCCGGTATCGGAAGGCACGTACGAATGGGGTGGCTACTTCGGCACGGCGTACTGGGTCGATCCGAAAGAAGGGATTATCGGGCTGATCTACACACAGAAGTCGCCAAACTCCTACGGCGATCTGTCCGACAAATTCAAAGTACTGGTCTATCAGGCCATCACGCAGTTGCAGGCCCGGTAGAAGTCCGCTCATAGCTACTTTCCCAAACAGACTCCATTCAATACCATGAGAACACTACTTACCCTTTCTCTGCTGGCCTGTTCTACGTATCTGTATGCCCAAACAGCCGTGTCACCGTCTACGTCGGCCTCAGCGGTCGCTGCCACAGCGGCCCCAATGTCGGCTAAAGAAAAAGTCGTTGCTGATGTCGAACGGCAACGCTTTGCCGCGCAGGTTAGCAAAGACTACACAGCGCTCGATAAGCTCCTGGCCGACGATCTGCATTACACCCATTCCAGCGGTGCTACCGACAATAAAGCATCATACATCCAATCGATTCGCGACGGCAAATCAAAATACGATGCCATTGATATACAAGAGCTAGCCGTGCGACTCTACGGCAACACGGCCATCATTAACGGCGTCTGCCTGATCAAAGCGATAAACAACGGCGAAACGATCAACACACGTCTGCGCTACACCGACGCTTACGTCAAGAAAGGTAATCAGTGGCAGTTGGTCACCTGGCAGTCGGTGAAGCTGGTTAATTGAGTTTAAAGTTCAATGGTTAAGGTTGTTCAGATTAGCCAACGTTAAACCTTAACCATTGAACTTTAAACCTGCGTCAGCTCACCTGCAAAAACTCGCGCAGTTCGGTGGCGTCCTGTGGCTTCATACGCCCGGCTAGCACAAGGCGAAGCTGACGTCGGCGTAGCGCGCTGGCATACCGATCTTTTTCCTCATCGGTTTCTGGGACAACACCGGGCACTTCAATCGGCCGCCCCGTCTGATCGACGGCCACGAAAGTGTAGAACGCACTGTTCGTACTAACCCGGACCCCAGCCGGAATATCCTCCGCCCACACTTCGATATAGACTTCCATAGACGAACTGAATGAGCGCGTTACCTGCGCTTTCAGCGTTACGATATTGCCCAGCCGGACAGCTTCCGCAAACGATACGTTGTCGACCGACGCCGTTACGACAATGCGGTTGGAATGTTTTTGCGCGGCAATGGCAGCTGCAATGTCCATGTAGTACAGCAGCCGCCCTCCCATCAGGTTACCGAGTGTATTGGTATCGTTGGGTAGCACCATCTCGGTCATTACCGTGACAGACTCGCGGGCAAATTTTGGTTGAGGCATCTGACAAAATTTTCGACAGGATTACAGGATTGACAAAATTTTAACGCTATCGAACTTGCAAACCAACGACGTAGCCGCCAAACGGCCAAATTTTGTGTAACCTATGGTGTGTAGCCTGGACCGGCCACCGCATAGATTCAGGTCTGGGTAGCCGACAGGCTACTAACTCAGAACGGCAGCTTTTCAGGTCGCTATCGCGCCCGCCCAGACACGGTTCTGCACTGACGGGCACCGTGGCACAGACCGGTCTAAACTACATTGCTAAAATTCATATATTTGTTTTATACCTATAAAAAATAAGACAAAACATACGGAACGACTGGTCACTTATTTCGAGCATATTTCATCGGCGCATCAAAGCCTGCTGCTCGTGGGCGGTATCACGATCTTCTGGCTTATCCAAAGTGCGTTGCTGCTATTCCGATTCGATCGACTTGCACGCGGCTACCGCAAATGGCACCATGCAGGTAGCAATATCTTCTTTACACTGACAACGCTCATCATCAACTTTGTACCGGCGTTTCTTCTCCTCCGCACGAGCGACTGGACCGCTCAGCATAACATTGGTCTGCGTTAGTGGATACAGTTACTACTCTGGGCTGAAGCGATCACCGGCCTACTTCGGCCATCTCGCCCTACGGTTGGTGAGCTGATCAAGCCTAAAAAAGCGGTTGACGCGTAAAATCAGGAAGTGTGCAGGCGAGTAATGATTCGGAACTAAACAGCTATAATCCGGTTTATCTGGGAGAAACAAGTCAACCACGATAAACTGATTTCACCCATGGCAGCAGGTTCACACGCCGTAGAGGCAACTGATGCAAATTTTGATGAGCTGATCAATTCTGACAAGCCGGTACTGGTCGATTTCTGGGCCGAATGGTGCGGACCCTGTAAGATGATTGGACCCGTTGTCGAGCAGCTCGCTGGCGAATACGAAGGAAAAGCTGTAGTGGCTAAAATGGACGTTGATCAGAATGCCCGCATTCCGGCACAGTTCGGTATCCGCAGCATCCCTACCCTGATGGTATTCAAGAACGGACAGATGGTAGAGAAGGTAGTTGGTGCTGTTCCCAAAAACGTGCTGGAGCAAAAGCTGCAGGCGGCTATGTAATTTTGACGTTTAAGGTTTTTGGTTCAAGGTGTAAGGTTGTTTCCTAATCGCTGACTACCGACCTGATTCAAATAAAGCGAA
>JAKONH010000390.1 GCA_022702045.1 Spirosomataceae bacterium | reverse complement strand
AGCCGAATGACTTTGCGGAGGTCAGCATCGAAACCACGGCTATTACTAACTTCAATGATGATGCGCGTCTTTTCAGCCTGATTGTCGAATAGCAGCACATCCGGTACCGAGTGACCGGGACCTTCGCTCAACGGTGTCTCTGGCAGCGGCTCCAGTGGAATGACTTGTTTATGGTAGAAAAGGACTCCTAATTCCACGGTTAGCCTGCTAATGGTGCGTTGATGCTCCAGTGGCGCATTAGGCCCATCGTCGTGGAGAAGGAAAGGGGAACGATAAGGTGATTCGTACATAGTGCGGATTCATTTTGACCAATTTACACACTTTTTTTGCAAAGCCGGTGCAACGTTTTGTTGGCCGTTCTGTCTTTCCTCTGAAACACGTTTAACCGACATTACCGCTGAACTTACCCGAGTCAAGGCCATACCCGGACCGCCACACTGAGCTGGTCAGACGCTGCCAGGCAGGCGAGCGGCAGGCGCAGTATGAGTTGTATAAACAGTATGCAAAGGCCATGTATAATGTTTGTCTGCGCATTGTCAATCACGACGCTGAAGCCGAAGATGTGCTGCAGGAAGCGTTCATCGATGCGTTCTCGCATATCCAGTCATTTCGAGGGCAAAGCACGTTTGGGGCCTGGCTCAAGCAAATCGTGGTAAACCGGGCGATCAACCACCTGCGGTCCCGGCGGCTGCAACTGGTCGATCTGGATTCGCAGCGGGTAGGCGACGATGACGGTAAGGATTGGGCCGATACTGAACCTTACGATGAGAGTAGCGTTCAATTCGAAGTTGACCGGGTACGGCAGGCCATGCAGCAACTGCCGGAAGGGTATCGGGTCGTTTTGTCGCTGTATCTGTTTGAGGGGTATGATCACGAGGAGATTGGGGCAGTGCTGAACATCAGTGAAACAACATCCCGGACGCAGTATTTGCGGGGGAAAAAACGATTGCTGGCCTTGCTGGCGTAAACAACAAAAACAGATGAAGAAAGATAATTTAGAACGCTTCGTGCGCGACAACCGCGAAGCCTTTGACGACCGGGAACCACCCAGCGATTTCTGGCAACGTATCGAAATGGGCCTCGGCGGACCGCCTGACAAGAACGCATCAACAGAATCAACCCCAACTGCCCCCACCAAACCGGAGCAGGCGGGTTTGAATCCGGCCACGCCCTTCACGCAGATTCACCGCAATACCCGAACTTGGGGAAATTGGCTAACGAGCTGGCAGGCGACTGCGGCCGTAGCAGTACTGTTGCTGGTAGGGGGCGCGTTTTTCCTGAATCACCGATACGGTGTTACCAGCCATCCGGAAGTAGCCGTAGCGGCCGGTCCGACGTATGCCAGTGAAGTGGCTCAATATACCCGGCTGATCAATGCCAAGCGGACCGAACTGCGCCAGATGACGGAAAGTAATCCAGCCTTGTATGAAGAGTTTGCCACCGACCTGAATCGGCTGGAACGGTCTTATAAATCGCTGAAAGCTGATTTGCCCAAGAATCCGAACCAGGAAATGTTGATTCAGGCGATGATTCAAAATCTACAGATTCAAATCAACCTGTTGAATGAACAGCTGCGGGTCATTCAGCGTATCAACCACCAAACCCATGAAAATCCTGTATAGTATGCTGGTTCTGCTGATACCGCTGCTGTCACGGGCGGAAGACCCGCTGGCAGACATGGTAGAGCGCCGGAAAACCATTATTAAATCATACGACGTATCGGCCAGCGACATGCTGACGGTTGATAATCAGTTCGGGCAGGTATCGGTCGGGTTATGGGATAAGTCTGAAATCCGCGTAGAAATCGCTGTGGTAGCCGGGGCAAGTACCGATGCGAAAGCACAGTCCTTTCTGGATGCAGTCGAAATCGAAGACAAGCGGACGGGCAATCAGATTAGCGTTCGCACCAACTTCGGGCAAAACTCCCTGTCGAACTGGAACTTCAACAGCTGGCGGAAAAGCGGGGACCGGAACTACGTAAAGATCAATTACAGCGTGATGATGCCCCGCCGAAATGCGCTTAGCGTACGTAATAAGTTCGGCAACACCAGTATCCCGACGTTTCATGCCCCCTTGACCGTACACAGCCGCTACGGGACGTTCACCGCCGACGATCTGACTAACACCGACACGGATCTAAACATCGCCTATGGTAAGGCCGCTATACGAGTTGTCGACCAGGCAAAAATGGAAATGGCTTATGCCGACCTGGAGCTCAACAAAGCTAATATCCTGACGCTCGTCAATAAGTTTGGCAAGATGCGGATCGGTGACGTAGGCAAACTGAACGCCGATATTGACTACTCGGGCGCTCAGATCGGAACGCTGCGCGAATCTGGTAAGATCAGGCTGAGTTTCTCGGGTGGGTTTCGAATCGATCAATTGCCCAAAACGGCCGATAATCTGAATATTGAATCGTCGTATTCGTCGGTAGCCTTACCAATGGCCAACAGTGGTGACTATGATTTCAACGTGACAGTTAGCTACGGTAACTTCAATTATACGTCAAGCCCCACGCTTCACTTTTCGCTACAGCCCGATGATAACAACAGCCGTGGCCCGAAGCTGACCAAACAGTATGTGGGAAAGGTTGGTGCCGGAACGGGAACGAAAGTGCGAGTGATCTCTAAATTCGGGAACGTGAGCTTCAAGTAAGCCGCCGAATAACGGCTTCGTGCTCCGGAAATTCGGTAATTAGCGTTGATTGGTCGGCTAGTTCAAAATCGGCAAAATCGAAGCCGGGAGCCACGGTACAGCCGACTAGTGAAAACGTCGAGCCCGGTGCCGGTTTGGAGCCGAACCAGCAACCTGCCGGAACGACGGCCTGAAAAACCTCCCCTGTCGCTAGATCACGACCCAGCCGGATAATGCGTAATTCGCCGTTTGGGCCGATCACAAACACATCGAGCGGGCCGCCGTCGTAGAAGTGCCATACTTCATCGGACTGAATGCGGTGCAGAGCTGATATGTGATGGCTTTCGAGCAAAAAGTAGATGGCGGTACTCATTGTCCGTGAGCCGCTAAATCGGCCCGGAAGCGCATTAGCTGCTACTGTTTCCGCTGATCGATACATTTCCACAAAGTACCCTCCTTCCGGATGAGCCTCCATGTTCAGCGCCTGAACGTACTCTTGAGCGGTCATAGAGAATGAAAGAGTGAAATAGCGAAAGAATGAAGGAGCGGCTGTTCAGCACCGTCGCTTCTTCATTCTTTCGCTATTTCACTCTTTTTTAGATGGCTTTCACGACAGTTGTGAAGTCGCGCGACTTAAGCGATGCACCACCAATCAGGCCACCGTCGACATCGGGCTGCGAGAAGAGTTCGACCGCGTTGGCTGCATTGGCGCTACCGCCGTACAGAATCGTTGTGTTCTGTGCTATCTCATCGCCATACTTGCTGGCGATGTGCTGACGCAGCTCGAAATGCATATCCTGTGCTTGTCCTGATGAAGCCGTCAGACCTGTACCGATCGCCCAGATTGGTTCATAGGCAATGACCACTTTTCCGAATTCTTCTGCCGACAGGTGAAACAGACTGTCGGTAATTTGCCCCTTCACGTAGCCGACGTAATCGCCGTTCTCGCGCAATTCGCGCGACTCTCCGCAGCAGAAGATGGGTGTCAGCCCGTTTTCCAGTACGATGTTCACTTTATCGGCTAGGGTAGCGTTGGTTTCGCCAAAGTATTCACGCCGTT
>JAKONH010000368.1 GCA_022702045.1 Spirosomataceae bacterium | reverse complement strand
GTCGACGGAACGATCTTTCAGGGTGGTGGCGGTTTTGCTGGCGAACTGGGACATATTCAAATGAAATCGGAGGGGGGCGACCTATGCCACTGTGGTAAAGTGGGTTGCCTTGATACACTGGCGTCGGCATCGGCATTGATTCAGCGGGCGCGAACTGGTTTGCAGGCGGGCGCTGTTTCCCTGTTAGCGGAGGAAAATCTCGACAACCTGACCATCGAAACGATCATCGCCAAAGCGAGTCTGGGCGACGTATTTTCAATCGACCTGCTCAGCGATATCGGCAGTGAACTGGGACGCGGGCTGGCAACGGCCGTTCACTTGTTCAATCCTGAACTGATTATTGTCAATGGCGTGCTGGCCAAAGCCGAAAAAGCCATCATTCGGCCTATCGAACAAGCAATCGCCAAATACTGTCTGCCCAACTACCGCGACAACCTGACCATTGAGCAATCAAACCTCGATGGTATGGCTAAGTTGTACGGTACGCAGGCCTATGTGCTACAGAACCTGCTGGAGCAGGAGCTGATTCCGTGAGTAATTGAATGCTTTTATTACCTAATCCTCAACACATGAAGTACTTCTTTGGTGCTGCGCTGACGCTGACCATGTCGGCGGCTGCACTGGCACAAACGGTCGACAAAGTAGATGATCCTGTTGAATGGGTGAACCCGCTGATGGGTACCGATTCGAAACCAAGTTTGTCGACGGGTAACACGTATCCCTCTATTTCGCTGCCCTGGGGTATGAACTGCTGGATGCCGCAGACGGGCAAAATGGGCAACGGCTGGGCCTACGTATACACGGCCGATAAGCTGCGGGGATTCAAACAGACGCATCAGCCAAGTCCCTGGATCAACGATTACGGGCAGTTTGCGATTATGCCCGTCACCGGTAAACGTCGGTACAAGGAAGACGACCGGGCCAGCTGGTTTTCGCACAAATCTGAAATTGCCAAGCCATACTACTACAGCGTTTATCTCGCCGATCATAACGTAACGACGGAAATTAGCCCCACCGAACGGGCAGCTGCATTGCGCTTTACTTTCCCCGAAACCGATTCATCGTTTGTCGTAATCGACGCGCTCGACAAAGGGTCGTCGATTCAGATTATTCCAGGCAAAAACCGCATTGTCGGCTACACGACAAAGAACAGCGGGGGCGTTCCAGCCAATTTCAAAAACTACTTCGTTATCCAGTTCGACCGGCCGTTTGCCAACACTGCCGTCTGGAGTGGTGATACGCTGTCGGCGACACAGCTGGCCAGGCAGGCGAATCACGTCGGGGCCGTCGTTGGGTTCAAAACGCGAAAGGGCGAACAGGTTTATGCGCGCGTTGCCTCGTCGTTTATCAGTCCAGAACAGGCCGAGCGTAACCTGCAGGAGATTGGTAACGACTCGTTCGACACGGTGAAGAACAAGGCGAAAGCGATCTGGAACACCGAGATGAAGCGGATGCTCGTTTCGGGCGGTACCGCCGATCAGACCCGGACGTTCTATTCCTGCCTGTACCGGACAATGCTGTTTCCACGGAAGTTCTACGAGATCGACGACAAGAAGCAGATCGTGCATTACAGCCCATATAACGGACAAGTGCTGCCGGGCTACATGTTCACCGATAATGGCTTCTGGGACACATTCCGGGCCGTATTTCCGCTCTTTAACCTGACCCAGCCGACGCTGAATAGCCACATCATGGCGGGGCTTGAAAATGCGTACAAAGAAAGTGGCTTTCTGCCCGAATGGGCGAGTCCCGGCCACCGCGATTGTATGGTCGGTTCCAACTCCGCGTCGATCATTGCCGATGCATATCTCAAAGGAAATCGGCAGGGCTACGACATCAACAAGCTGTATGAAGCCATCCTGAAAAACACGCAGACCGAAGGACCTTTGTCGTCGGTCGGGCGGAAAGGGGCGGCTTATTATAACAGGCTGGGCTATGTGCCCTACGATGTCAAGATCAATGAGAATGCTGCCCGTACGCTCGAATACGCCTACGACGACTTCACCATCTGGCAACTGGCGAAAGAATTAAAGCGTCCGCAGGCCGAAATCGACTTGTTTGCCAAACGCAGTCAGAACTACCGGAATCTGTTCGATCCCAGCACAAAACTGATGCGCGGTAAAAACGAGAACGGTACGTTCCAGTCGCTGTTCAACCCGTTCAAATGGGGCGATGCCTTCACAGAGGGGAATAGCTGGCACTATACCTGGTCGGTTTTTCACGACGTGCAGGGCCTGAGCGATTTGATGGGTGGCCGGGCTGGTTTCGCCAAAATGCTTGATTCGGTGTTTGTCGTGCCGCCCGTATTCGACGATTCGTACTACGGCTCGGTGATTCACGAAATTCGGGAGATGCAGATCATGAACATGGGCAACTACGCTCACGGCAACCAGCCGATTCAGCACATGATCTATCTTTACAATTACGCCGGTCAGCCTTGGAAAGCACAGTATTGGCTGCGTGAAGTGATGGACCGCCTGTACCAGCCAACACCCGATGGCTACTGTGGCGACGAAGACAACGGACAAACCTCAGCCTGGTACGTGTTCTCCTCAATGGGCTTTTACCCGGTCTGCCCCGGCACCGATCAATACGTACTGGGGGCTCCGCTGTTCAAGAAGCTAACGCTACAACTGGAAAACGGCAAAACGCTGACGGTTAACGCGGCCAACAATGGCGAGAAAAATCGCTACGTGCAGGACGTTAAAGTAAACGGAAAGGCCTACAGCCCCAACTGGCTAAGCCATAATGAGCTGATGAAAGGCGCTACGCTCGACGTGCAGATGACCGACAAACCTAATACAACACGGGGTACGAATCCTGCCGACGCGCCCTATTCGTTCTCCGCGTCGAGGAAGTAATTGACAAGTCACGAAAATAGAGGGGGGTATGATGCTGAATCATATCCCCTTTTTATTGATTGTTCTCAATGGTGTCAGTCTGAATAGCTTAACTCAACCAAAACAAACTACTAATGGAAAGTCCTTTTTATCAATTAGCCGCTAAGACTACTAAAGGCGAAGAACTACCAATGTCCAATTTTCAGGGTGACGTAGTTTTGGTTGTCAACACTGCGACCAAATGCGGATTGGCCCCTCAGTTCGATGGCTTGGAAAAGCTGCATCAGCAATACCGTGACAAAGGGCTGGTGGTACTGGGCTTTCCCTGCGATCAGTTTCAGGGACAGGAGCCCGAAACAAACGAAACTATGGAACAGGTCTGCAAGCTAAACCACGGTGTTACGTTTACGCTGACCGCGAAAGGTGACGTCAACGGACCAAACACACAGCCCGTCTTCAAGTATCTAAAAAACGAGTTAGGCGGCTTTCTGGGTAGCCGGATCAAATGGAACTTTACCAAATTCCTGATCGACCGAACTGGTAAGCCCTACAAACGGTACGCGCCGACGACCAAACCAGAAACCATCGAGAATGATATTCAAAAGCTGCTCTAGCTTCGTAACGACGTTTTTGTCATCTCGACGCAGGAAGGATCTTCGAAATTAACTTGCTTAGCTTACGTTTCCTGAAAATTCCTCCTGCGTCGGGATGACAGAAAGAACTTCACATAAACCACGTCGACTACTAGTGACACGTCGAATTCATAATACCAGCCACTTATAGACATGCCGCGCTTTCGTTGGAAAACGCGGCATGTCTGTGCTGATTGAGTGGCAACTAAACCTGCTCCCAGAACTGCTGAATCAGTGCCAGCGATTTGTCGACTGAGTCGGCGACGAGCAGGAGGTCGCGATTTTCCGATTTGATGAAGCCATCCTGCACACCCCGGTCGAGCTGTTGCAGCATCAGGTCGTAATAGCCGTTGATGTTGAGCAATACGACTGGACCATCGTAGAGCTTGAGTTGTCGCCAGGCCAGAATCTCGAATAGTTCGTCGTATGTACCGTAGCCGCCGGGTAGCGCAATGACGCCCTTCGACAACTGCACCATCTTGAACTTACGCTCGTGCATGGTCTCGACAAAGTGAATCTCGGTTAGGGTCTGATGCGCGACTTCCAGATCAGCAAGGAAGTTGGGAATTACCCCGATTACCTGACCACCGTTGCGCAGTACAGAGTCGGCAACGGTACCCATCAGGCCAAAACCGCCCCCGCCATAGATGAGCCGGACGTTGTAGCTGGCCATTTTTTCGCCCAGTTCGACAGCTGCCTCTTTATAAACCGGATTAGTACCGGGGCTGGACGCACAATAAACAACAATGCTTTGCATGGGATGTGTTAGCTATATAAAGTCGATGTTGCTTATAACAGTGTGTCGACTAGTTCAGTAATGTTTAGATCGCCGAATGAGCCGGAGCTCATCAACAGAAAAATGGTAGCGTTGTCTCGCTGGCCGAGCAAATATTGACGCAGGGCGTTCGTGTCCGTCAATACTGTGAGGTCAGGGCGTCCGAAGGCAGCGCGTACAGTGTCGATGTTGAGTAGCGCCTGCTCATCCGCCGAAAAATCCGCTACGTTAATGAACACGGTCGCCTGATTGGCCTGATCCAGTGTTTGCCGGTATTCTTCCAGGAAGGCGGGTATCAGGTTCACTGCATGGAGTTCGGCCACGGCCACTACTGAATCGCCGGGAAACTGCGCCCGGACGGCTGCCGTGGTAGCTTCTACCTTGGCGGGTGCGTAAGCGAAGTCGCGAAAGAGCCGCTTACCATTCCGCTCGATTACCTGCTCCAGCCGGTGCGGAACGGCCCTGAACGTCGGAATAGCCGCGTAAAACTGCTCTTCGGTGATGCCGATTCGATCGCAGACGGTCATAGCAGCTGCGATGTTTTTCATATTGTGCTCGCCAAACACAGGCACCGCTACCTTGCCGCCTTGGCGAGGCAACAGATACGTTTGTCCGCCGATGATTTCGCTTGGATGCGGCTGGTAAGGCAGTTTCGTAATATCCGTCCGCTCTTTCTGCCCGATAATGTCGAGCATGTTATCGTCTTCATCGAAGATTAGAACACCAGCTTTCGGCATGGCCTCGGCCAGTTCTTCAAACTGATCAACGTAGCGGTCCCAGGTGGGGTAGATGCTAACGTGATCCCAGGCAATGCCGCTGATGAGCGCAATATGGGGCTGGTAGTTCAGGAACTTCGGCGTCGGATCGAGCGGTGAGGATGCGTAGGCATCGCCTTCGATGACAATCAACGGAGCAATAGTAGACAACCGTACCGTCGATTCGTAGCCGTCGAGCGTTGTACCAACCAGATAATCGAACGCACGGTTGTGGAAGGTCAGCACGTGCATTAATATGGCCGTAATCGTGGTTTTTCCGTGGCTTCCCGCGATAACGATACGCTGCTTTTGCTGACTGTGCTGGTAGATATAGGCCGGTAGTGAAAAAATAGGCAGCTTCAGCGACTGAGCCCGCAGTAGTTCCGGGTTATCGGGTCGGGCGTGCATACCCACGATGACTGCATCCAGTCCCGCCTGAATTTTGCCGGGAAACCAGCCCAGTTCCGTTGGCAATAGCTGATGCTGACTCAATCGCGTAAGCGACGGTTCATAGATCACATCGTCGGAGCCGGTGACGGTATGACCGGCCTGCTGAAGCGAAATTGCCAGATTGTGCATGACACTTCCACCGATGGCAATGAAATGGATAGACTGGGGCATTAGACGGTACGTAAAACTGAACTGATCGCAAAAGTAGGGCATTCGGCCGGAACGGGGAAGCCACACACTAACCGCAAAATCTTAACATCGTTTTTGAATCAAAAACTTTCCTGTCACTGTTCTATACAAAGCGCGCGTTCAATCCCTTGTAAAGCCCAACTTTTACGGCCATTTTCGCGCCTGTTTTTTTTAGAACCATAACTTCTTTTTAGGTGCCAATCGTAGGGATGAAAACTTACTATGACCTGATTGACCAGACATTCGAATTTCCCACGCGGGAGTTCAATGTCGAGAACAACGAACTGTTGTTCAACAATGTACCCTTGATGGACATTGTAAAGCAGTATGGTACGCCCCTCAAACTGACGTTTCTGCCGAAGATTACCGAGCATATTCAGCATGCCAAGCAGCTGTTTAAGAATGCGATGAAACGGTACAACTACAAAGGCAACTACACGTACTGTTACTGCACGAAATCATCCCACTTCAAATTTGTGCTTGATGAGGTACTGAAAAACAACGTTCATCTTGAGACGTCGTCGGCTTATGATATTCAGATTGTGCGCGAACTGTACAAGATGAACAAGATTAATAAGCAGACGTACATCATCGCCAACGGCTACAAGCGCCCGCTGTATACGCAGTACCTGAGCGAGATGATCAACGAAGGCTTCAACGTTGTGCCCGTGCTCGATAACCTGAAGGAAATCGAAGCCTACGAAAACGCCGTAACGGCGGAGTCGGTCAACTTCGGTATTCGGATTGCAACTGACGAAGAGCCAAACTTCGCCTTTTATACATCCCGGCTGGGTATTCGCTACAGCGACGTCAACGAACTGTACCGGACCAAGATCGCGCCCAACGAGCGGTTTAAGCTGAAGATGCTGCACTTCTTTATCAATACGGGTATCAAAGACAGCGCGTATTACTGGAGTGAGCTGAGCCGGTTTATGTACAAATACTGCGAATTGGCGAAGGTATGCCCCGAACTCGACTCGATCGATATTGGCGGTGGTATGCCGATCCAAACGTCGTTCCAGTTCACGTACGACTACCAGGCCATGATCGACCAGATCGTTGAATCGATTCAGTGGATCTGTAATAAGAACAACGTACCGGTGCCGCACATCTTCACTGAGTTCGGTTCGTACACGGTTGGTGAAAGCGGTGCGGTGATCTATAACGTGATCGATCAGAAGCTACAGAATGACAAAGAGCTGTGGTACATGATCGATGGTTCGTTTATCACACAACTACCCGACTCGTGGGGACTGGGTCAGAAATATATCATGCTGGCCGTCAATAATTGGGATAGTCCGTACCAAAAGGTTAACCTCGGTGGCCTGACCTGCGACTCCCACGATTTCTACAATACCGAAACGCACAGCGCCGACCTATACCTACCGATTTTCAATCAGGATCAGGAAGAGCAGTATGTTGGTCTGTTCCATACTGGTGCTTACCAGGAATCGCTGGGCGGCTACGGCGGTATTCAGCACTGCCTGATTCCAGCTCCGCAGCATGTGATCGTCGACATGGACGAAGAAGGTAACATGCGGTCGCGCCTGTTTGCACCGGAGCAAAATAGCGAAGTGATGCTGAAAATTCTGGGATACGGTGGTGCTGAACCCGGCATGACCGAACTGGAAGCGACTGAAGCGGCTGAGGAACGGGAAGAAGCGGCCGAACTCGCTAAGGTAGACGAATAAAAGAATGGGTATCGTGTCGGATTAGCACCGGTTGTTAATCCGACACGATACTAACATACGCTTCTGGCACAGAATTCGTTATCTGTCTGACACTGAACGCAACGCATTATTCATGAAAAAACTACTTGTTGTGGCAACTGCGCTGGTTGCCCTGTCAATGGGGGCCTGCTCCCGGCGGTCAAACTGCCCAGCCTACGGCAGTGTGCAGAAACCCGCTTCTGTGCATCAGGTGCGCGCTTAATCGGTACGATACGCTACAAAAGTGCCCCGTGAATCAACTGACTCACGGGGCACTTTTATTTCAATGACTAACGTAGGCTATCCTTGGCTCAGCACATAGTGAGATGCTTCGAGCAGGTCGGTCGCGCAACGTTCACTTTCCAGTAAATCTGTTGCGGTCGGGTGCGCAATGCGTACCGTCCGGACGCCGGCCCGCCGGCCCGCCTGCATATCCCGCAGCGCATCACCAATCATCCATGACGTATCGGGTTGAATATTGTACTTAGCCATGGCTTTTTCAATCATCAGCGAACCGGGCTTCCGCATCAGCGATTCGGAATCAAACTTGGGATGATGCGGGCAGTAATAAATATCGTCGATCAGATTGCCACACTGTTGTTGTAGATAATCATAACAACTCATGACATCATCGCGGGTATATAAGCCACGGGCAATACCGGCCTGATTGGTGATGATAATCAGCAGATACCCTGCGTTCTTGAGCAGTTGTAACGCCTGGGGAACACCATCAGGAATGATAAAATCGTCGATCCGGTACACGTAATCGGGCCGATCTACATTCAGAACACCGTCGCGATCGAGAAAAATACACTTGTTCATAACGGCAGCAATTGGTGACGTAGAAGTTGTAATTCCGGCAAAAATAGAATGATTTTCATTATTTTATGACTAAAATTAAGAAAATGACTAAGAGTTAGCCTAGTGGCGCTGTGCTGGCTGTCCATAAAGCGCTGTGGTTCGGCAACCGAAATTACCGAACCACAGCACAATTAGTCACCTGATGTGAGTGCTTA